>JASFNY010000007.1:0-15665 GCA_050116795.1 Thiohalophilus sp. | reverse complement strand
CCAGGCAGGAATTCCGGATAACGTTCGACATCAGCCACCAGGCCAAACAGATCCTGGCGCGCATATGGAAAGTGGCGTCTTTCGCGATAATTTGCCACACCGTTCTCTCCTGGTGAGAAGCCAGTGCAAAATCGGAATAGTCTTGATATTAAACCCCGATTTTTCCTGAATCAAACCGGGTTCATGTTATTCGAAACAGGGCGGGCCATACGCAAACCCTGTGATTTACGGGATAATTAGAATCGGGGAGAGACAACCAGTTTCATATATATAAGCGTGTCTGGTCGCCTGGCAGTGCAGGGCGCGTTTTATTGTTGCTGTTTCGGGCGCTGGGCGACACTGACTTTTTTGTCGAACCGTTTGCCCTGACGAATACCGTGCAGGGTGAGCTGACTGCCGGGGTGATGATCACTGATAATCGCCAGCGCGCTGGCTACGTCGGTGACATTCTGATCATCGATACGAATAATCACGTCACCGGGGAGCAGGCCCGCTTCAGCGGCTGGACCGCCTTCCAGGATACTGGTGATAATTACCCCGGTCTGATCCTTGCCCAGCTCCAGGGATTCGGCGAGCTTGTCATTGATGTTCTGGATTGCAACACCGAGCCAGCCGCGTTTGACTTCACCGTGTTCGATGATTTGTTGCATTACATCACGTGCCAGGCTGGTGGGTATGGCAAAGCCGATACCCTGCGATCCTCCGCTGCGGGAAAAGATCGCGGTGTTGATGCCAATCAGTTCGCCATGAGCTGTTACCAGGGCGCCGCCGGAATTGCCGGGATTGATAGCAGCGTCGGTCTGGATGAAATTTTCAAAGGTATTGATACCGAGCATGTTGCGGCCGGTCGCACTGACAATACCCGAGGTTACGGTCTGGCCCACGCCGAACGGGTTGCCAATGGCCAGTACCACATCGCCGACCCGTAATTGTTCGGATTTTCCCAGGGTAATCACCGGCAGGTTATCGAGTTCGATTTTCAGTACCGCCAGGTCGGTATCCGGATCGGTGCCGACCACGGTGGCCAGGGCGGTACGGCGATCACGCAGGGCGACCTGGATCTCTTCGGCACCACTGATGACATGGTTGTTAGTCAGAATGTAGCCCTGTTTGCTGATGATGACGCCGGAACCGAGACTGGTTTCCTCACGTTCGCGCGGACCACCAAAGTTGTCACCGAAAAAGTGTCGAAATATCGGATCATCCAGTAGCGGGTGAGACTCGCGTGTAATGACTTTTCTGGTGTGGATGTTGACCACGGCCGGGGCGGCCACTTCCACGGCATCGGCATAGGACACGGGTCCCGTGTTGCGATCGAGTGGACGCAGCGGGGCTTCCTGAACCTCGACCACCTGGTTGCTATCGCCGCCGGGCAAGAGATTGTCGGGTAACAGGTAAACGAGAATAAACGCCACGGCCAGGCCGAGGACCACGAACTGAATGATGAATTTTAGGCTGCGGGTAAGGCGCATCATGATCGGGAATTCGTTACACTGTCGAGTGTTCACCGGATAATAACTGATGGAGACGCGATTCGCATGGTTCATCTGAGGGATTTGGTTCGCTACCTGGATGATCTGCTGGAGGCTGACCGGTTTGCCGATTACTGCCCCAATGGGTTGCAGGTTGAAGGCGCGGCCACCGTCAGCAAGCTGGTCAGCGGGGTCACCGCGTCCCAGGCGCTGATCGACGCTGCCATCGAAAGCGGGGCCGACGCGATACTGGTCCATCACGGCTATTTCTGGAAGGGCGAGTCGGCCCCGGTGGTGGGTCTGAAAAAACGGCGGCTGACCAGCTTGTTGCATCACGAAATCAGCCTGCTGGCCTATCATCTTCCGCTGGATGCCCACCCCGTTTATGGCAACAACGTACAACTGGCCCGGGTACTGGGTTTTAACGTTGAAGGCAGTTTCGGGCCAGCGAGCAACCCGGGCATTGGCCTCTACGGCAGTCTGGCCGAGCCGCTCCAGGCTGGTGAACTGGCGGCGCTGATCGGGCAGCGACTGGCGAGGCCGCCACTGCATATCGGGCAACCGGGCGAGGCGGTGCGAACCCTGGCCTGGTGCACCGGGGCGGCGCAGGGCTTTATCGAAGAGGCGGCGCAGCTCGGCGTTGACGCTTACTTGACGGGAGAGGTCTCGGAACAGACGGTGCACGTGGCGCGGGAGAGCGGACTCCATTTTTATGCGGCCGGTCATCATGCCACCGAACGCTACGGCGCACGGGCGTTGGGCGAGCATCTGGCGGCCCATTTCGGGATAGAGCAGGAATTTATCGATATCGACAACCCGGCCTAGTGAAAAGGTCGGATAAGTTATTGAACGGCCGGATGATCCAAGGGGTTTTCTTGACCCGGCTGGCCTGATACGCGAAACTATGCGCGCCTGAAATCTTGGATGTTTACCACATTCTGAAATTCTTCAATTCGGGCATAGCGATTCACTTGCGCATATTGGATGACAGCCGGTTGCCGGCCGTGATCACTCTTATCTAAGTCGGGGAGAAATTTTTCAAATGAGTACCGATGGCATTGATACCAGCCGACGTCGGTTCCTGCTAGCCTCCACCAGCGTGGTTGGTGCAGCAGGGGTTGTCGGCATTGCAATTCCGTTTATCTCGTCCATGAATCCCAGTGCCCGCGCCCAGGCCGCCGGCGCGCCGGTAGAGGTGGACGTGAGCAAGCTGCAGCCGGGCGAGCGGATCACGGTCGAATGGCGCGGCAAACCCATCTGGGTATTCCGCCGCACCGAAGAAAATATGGAAGACCTGCCGAAACTCAACGACGAACTGGCGGATCCTGAATCTAAAATGCCGCAGCAGCCGCCTTATGCGCAGAATATTTACCGTTCTCGCAAATCGCATCCAAAAATCTGTGTGCTGATCGGTATCTGTACTCACCTGGGTTGTTCACCGACTTATCGTCCCGAAATTGCTCCTGATGACCTGGGTGAAAACTGGCGTGGCGGTTTCTTCTGTCCTTGCCACGGTTCCAAGTTTGATCTGGCTGGCCGGGTTCTAAAGGGTGTTCCTGCACCGACCAATCTGGTGGTCCCTCCTTATAAATATCTGAGCGATTCAGTCGTTGTGATCGGCGAAGACGGGAGTGCAGCATGATGACTAAAACACAAGCGTTCATGAGCTGGGTGGATGCCCGCTTCCCGATGACCAAAATGTGGAAGGAGCATCTGTCCGAATATTATGCGCCCAAGAACTTCAACTTCTGGTATTTCTTTGGTTCGCTGGCACTGCTGGTACTGGTACTTCAGATCGTTACCGGTATTTTCCTGACCATGCATTACAAGCCCGATGCGGATCTGGCTTTTGCCTCTGTTGAATACATCATGCGTGATGTGGACTGGGGCTGGTTCATCCGCTACATGCATTCCACCGGTGCTTCCGCGTTTTTCATCGTGGTTTATCTGCATATGTATCGTGGCCTGATGTATGGCTCTTACAAGAACCCGCGTGAGCTTATCTGGATCTTCGGGGTACTCATATACCTGGCGCTGATGGCGGAAGCTTTCTTTGGTTATCTGCTGCCGTGGGGCCAGATGTCTTACTGGGGGGCGCAGGTAATCGTTAACCTGTTCTCGGCCGTGCCATTTGTCGGTGAGGACCTGTCAGTCTGGATTCGTGGTGACTATGTCATCAGCGATGCGACCCTGAACCGTTTCTTTGCCTTCCACGTGATTGCCCTGCCGCTGGTACTGCTGGGCCTGGTGGTCGCACATATTCTCGCGCTGCATGAAGTCGGTTCCAACAATCCTGACGGTGTGGAAATCAAGAAGAACAAGGGCCCCGATGGCAAGCCGGTCGACGGCATTCCGTTCCATCCTTATTACACCGTCAAGGATATCGTCGGTGTAGTGGTCTTTTTAATCTTCTTCTTCGCGGTGGCTTTCTTTGCCCCTGAGATGGGTGGCTACTTCCTGGAGCACGCCAACTTCGTGCCGGCCGATCCGCTGAAGACGCCGGAGCATATCGCACCGGTCTGGTACTTCACGCCGTTCTACGCGATGCTGCGTGCCATACCGCCGATGTTCGGTTCGCAGTTCCCGGGCGTGGTGGTTATGGGTGCGGCTATCGTGGTGATGTTCTTCCTGCCCTGGCTGGATCGCAGCCCGGTCAAGTCGGTACGTTACCGTGGCCCGCTGTTCAAGATCGCACTGGCAATCCTGGTGGTAAGTTTCATCATACTGGGTTACCTGGGCGTGCAACCATCAACGCCGGTCAAGACGACGCTTGCGCAGATATTCACTGCGCTGTATTTCGCGTTCTTCCTGCTGATGCCCTGGTACACCAAGATTGACAAGACCAAACCGGTTCCGGAGAGGGTAACGTTCAAATGATGAAAAAAATTACTGCATTCTTTCTGATGTTGGTGCCGGTGGCGGCCATGGCTGCCGGTGGGGGTCACCTGCCGCTGTATAACGCCGACGTGGATCTTAACAACAAGGCCTCTTTGCAGCATGGCGCCAAGCTGTACGTCAATTACTGCATGGGTTGCCATTCACTGTCTGCCATGCGTTACAACCGCATGGGCAAGGACCTGGGGCTGACCGATGAACAAATGGTACAGAACCTGATGTTCGTTTCGGATTTTTCCAAGTCGCCCAAGGGTGAAACACCCAAGATTGGTACCTTGATGAAAATCGCCATGCCCAAGGAAGACTCAGCCAACTGGTTCGGTACCAAAATTCCGGATCTCTCCGTTGTGGCACGTTCCCGCGGTGCGGACTGGTTGTATACCTATCTGAAAACCTTCTATGTGGACGACTCCCGTCCGATGGGTGTGAATAACGCCCGCTTCCCGAATGTTGGCATGCCGCATGTTTTGTGGGAACTGGAAGGTCTGAAGAAGCCGATCTACGAGACCCATAAAAGTGCCGAAGGTCATACGGTCAAGACTATTGCTGACTACGAGTATGTTCAGGAGGGGAGTATGACCCCCGCCGAATATGACAGCGCGGTGCGTGATCTGGTCAATTTCCTGGTCTATGTCGGTGAACCGGCCAAGCTGGTGCGTTACAACATCGGCGTCTGGGTGATCCTGTTCCTGGTGGTCCTGTTCTTCTTCTCCTACGCCTTGAAGAAGGATTTCTGGCGGGACGTCCATTAAATATCTCTAGAACCGGGGCCCAGCGCCCCGGTTTTGCTTTTGGCCTGTGACAATTTCCCTGGCCGACAGCCTCGAATCAAATACTTGCGTGGTGGCCAGGGAGTTTTTTCCTGATTGGCCGCCAAACAAGGGGTCAAGTTCGGTATAATCACAGGGGGAACCAACCGGTTCCCCCTGTTTTTTTTATTCAGAGCACTGGGGAAGTAAGTATGGCGCAGCTGGCCAATCGGCGTTTGGCAATGACCCTGTTTTCGGGTAACACCGATCCCTACTGCCATATGGTACGCATCGTACTGGCGGAAAAGGGCATCAATTACGATATTCACAACGTCGACCTGGACGACAGTCCCGAGGATCTCAAGGACCTCAACCCCTATAACGAAGTCCCCACATTGGTAGACAGGGATCTGGTCCTGTTCCACCATCAGGTCATCATGGAATACCTCGATGAACGCTTTCCACATCCCCCGCTGATGCCGGTGGATCCGGTCTCCCGGGCCAGCAACCGTATGATGCTGTACCGCATCGAACGTGACTGGTACCGACTGGCGAACCAGCTCTCCGATCCCAATACCGCGACCGACAAGCTGCGCAAGGAACTACGCGACAGTCTGATGTCGGTCTCTCCGATATTCGATCAAAAGCCTTTTTTCCTGGGTGATGAATTCTCGTTGATTGATTGCAGTGTCATACCACTGCTGTGGCGCCTGCCGTCCTACGGAATCGAACTGCCGTCAGCGGCCAAGCCGCTGATTAATTACGCCGAGCGGATGTTCGAACGGGAATCCTTCAAACAGAGTCTCACCGAAGGTGAGAAGGAAATGAAAGACGAATAATCCTGAAGGGTGATGCTATGTCCATGACGCCCAGCCAGCCTTACCTGCTCCGAGCGATTTATGACTGGATCGTCGATAACGAGATGACCCCCTACGTACTGGTCAATGCGGAGAATGATGATACCTATATTCCGCGTGATTATGTCGAAAACGGAAAAATCGTTCTGAATGTCAGTCCCGTCGCCGTCGACGGCCTGGACCTGGGTAATGACTATGTTGCCTTCAATGCCCGTTTTGCCGGCAAACCGATGGAAGTCAGTTTTCCGGTAACCGCAGTCCTGGCTATCTATGCCAAGGAAAACGGCCAGGGCATGGTGTTCAACGAACAAGACAACCCGCCACCGGATGATACGCCGGACGATAGCAAGGGATCCGGCAAACCCAACCTCAAACTGGTCAAGTAATCCACCCTGAACTACGATTCATCCTGTGCGGAGGTGAATTATGATCGTGGTCATTCAGGGCGATATCACCCGACTCGATGTCGATGCGATCGTCAATGCCGCCAACAACAGTCTGCTCGGCGGTGGTGGGGTGGACGGCGCCATTCATCGTGCCGCCGGTCCTGAACTGCTCGAAGCCTGTCGACCTCTGGGTGGATGTGACACAGGCGATGCCAAAATTACCCCGGGTTTCAATCTGCCTGCCAAATATGTCATTCATACCGTCGGTCCCGTCTGGCACGGCGGAGAGCAGGGTGAACCGTCACTGCTGGAGAGTTGCTACCGGCGTTCCTTTGAAGTCGCTCTGGCGCAGGGGGATATTCAATCCATTGCTTTTCCCGGTATCAGTACCGGCGTCTATGGTTATCCCAAGGACCAGGCGGTAACGATTGCTGTTCGAGTGATGCGTGAATATGAATCCCGATTTGATCGGATCGTGGCGTGTGCATTCAGTGAAGGGGATGCAGAACGGTATCGTGCTGCTCTGTCTGGTTGATTCTCTTTTTGTCAGAGCGAAGTAACCATAACTCAAGCTCATTTTTCATGATCTAGTTTCGCCTCGCCACTACGTGGCTGTAGGCGAGCCCCTTTCTTTTGCGCGCCCAAAAGAAAGGAGCGAAAGAAAAGGGCGCCCGGAGGCTCGTCCCGATCAACATGCAAGGCATGTTGATCGGGATACCCTGCGCGTCTCACGTCCGGCGGGCTCGCCAGACGGCACGTCCGTGTGCCGACTGGCTCGTGGCGGCGTCCATGCCGCCACCCTTCGGGCATTTTCCGCCGGGCGCTGCGATGCTCGGCTTCGCCTAACGGGTTTTAAAACAGACTAAGCCAGAAGTGTGTTGTAACAAATAGTGCGATGGCAATTCGAGGGTTCTTCAATCCCCTTTGGGCCACGCCGTGTCTCGCAGACAAAATCCGGAACCAGCGAGCCCTTTGTTCGAGCCCGATTTGATAGCGGGAGTGAAACGACAGCGCAGCAAATCAGCGAGTTGGGCGAGCGCGGATTTTGTCGAGAAACGCGGGAAGACGAGCGTAGCGAGGCCGGGGCCCTAGGGGAGAGTTTCTTTGGGTACTTTCTTGTCGATACAAGAAAGTACCTCGCCGCGCGGGCGCGAGAGCCCGCATCAAATTCCAGGCGGCGTAGCCGCAGGCAAAATAATAACAATGACAAAAGGGAGTGCTTCGCGTAGTTCGCAACGCCAGGTAGAAGCCGTTGCCTGGGAACAAATCAACTCGTTGGAAACATCTTCCCCGGATTCAAAATCCCCTTCGGATCGAATTCCGATTTGATGCGGCGCATTAACGCCAGGGTGACCGGTTCAATCTCCCGCCCGACGAATTCCTGCTTCTCGATTCCCACCCCGTGTTCTCCGGATAAAGTGCCATCAA
This sequence comes from Thiohalophilus sp., assembly GCA_050116795.1. Lineage (GTDB taxonomy): Bacteria > Pseudomonadota > Gammaproteobacteria > UBA6429 > Thiohalophilaceae > Thiohalophilus. Next base: position 7,878 of record JASFNY010000007.1, on the reverse strand, counting down.
GTTCCAGCACCAGGTCAAATACCGCATCCAGACATTGCAGGGTGCGCTGCATTTCGTTCGGATCGTCAGGATTTGCCAGCAGGTTGACGTGAATGTTGCCGTTGCCGGCGTGGCCGAAGTTGACGATGGTGATGCCGTATTGCTCGGAGAGTTTGTCCAGGCCGTTGATCAGGGCCGGAATGTTGGAGACCGGCACCACCACGTCCTCGTTGATCTTCTTCGGGGCTATGGTACGCAGCGCGGGGGAAAGGGCCTTGCGGGTTTGCCATAAGGCCTGGATGTCCTGTTCGGTCTCGGCACGTTTCAGTGACAGCAAGCCGTCGTTTTCTGCGGCCGCGCATACCGCATCCAGATCATGTTGTATGGCGGACTCGGAGCCATCGACTTCGATCATCAGCAGGGCACCGGCTTCGGCCGGAAGCTCGGCATCTGAATAGTCACGAATCATGGCGATGGCCTTGCCATCCATGAATTCCAGTGCACAGGGGACCACCGGCTGGGCCATGATCGCGGAGACCGCCCGTGCCGCGCTGTCGATGTCGCGGTAAATCACCTGCACGGTATGTTTGGTTTGCGGCAGCGGGGTCAGCTTTAATGTCGCCTCGGTAATGATCGCCAGCGTACCCTCGGAGCCAATCAACAACCGCGTCAGGTCATAACCGACCACGCCCTTGGTGGTGAAGACACCGGTACGAATACTCTCGCCGGTACCGGTGACAGCACGCAGCCCAAAAGTGTTCTCGCGAGGCGTGCCGTACTTGATTGCTCTTGGACCGGCCGAGTTGTAGGCCAGGTTACCACCGACCGAACAGTAGGCTGCGCTGGTCGGATCGGGTGGCCAGAAAAATCCCTGTTCACCCGCGGCTTCCTGTATTTGCTGGTTGGTGACGCCGGGTTCGACCACCATGTAGCGGTTGGCCGGGTCGACCTTGAGTATTCGGTTCATACGTTCGGTAGAGAGAATGACGCCACCGGCGAGCGGCACACTTGCGCCGGTGGTGCCGGTCCCGCGGCCACGTGCAGTGATTGGAATTTCATGCTCGTGACACAAGCTGACGGTGGCAACAACCTCATCGTGGCTGGCCGGAAGGGCAACCACTTCCGGTGCCGCATGCCGCCGGCTGTTGTCATAACCATAGTTCCAGGTCTCGGTGGCGTCGGTCAGCAGACCTTGTTCGCCGAGTATTTCTTTTAGCCGGGATAAAACCGTATCGGGCAGAGACATTAACCGAACAGCTCGTCATCGATCTGATGACAGAAACAGTGGATTGCCAGTAAATGAACTTCCTGGATACGGGCAGTAATGTCTGAAGGAACGCGAATCTCGATGTCGCTGCCCTGCAACAGGCCGGCGATCTTTCCGCCATCGCGACCGGTCAGGGCAACCACCTGCAGTCCCTTGTTGTGGGCTGCCTGGATCGCCGTGATGACATTGGATGAATTGCCGCTTGTCGAGATGGCCAGCAACACATCGTCAGACTGGCCGAGGGCGCGCACTTGCTTGGCAAAGACCTGGTCGAAGTCATAATCATTTGAGATAGCCGTGAGTGCCGAAGTATCGGTGGTCAGGGCGATGGCCGCCAGCTCGGGACGTTCGCGTTCAAACCGGCAGACCAGTTCGGCAGCAAAGTGCTGTGCATCGGCGGCAGAACCGCCGTTACCGCAACTCAGAATCTTGTTACCGCGACGCAGGGCTGCAACCATCAGCTCCACGGCATGGGCGATGGGTTCGGCCAGTACAGGCTGTGCCTGTTGCTTGGTTTCAATACTGGCACTGAACAGTTGTTGTACCTTGTCGCTGATACTCATCGAATCAATCCTGGATCTGTATGGCATTGCTATGCCAGTCAATCTGTGGCGAACCGCTGTCACCGCTGATGGCGATGACATCAAACCGGCTGGCCTGCTGTGCCAGTTCCGGTTTACTCTGTAAATAGAATAGCGCGGTTGTCACCAGTTTTCTCTGTTTATGACGGTCCACGCTTTCAGCTGCACTGCCGAAGCGACTGTTTGAGCGATAACGTACCTCAACGAACACCAGCGTTTCCCCGTCCAGCATGATCAGATCGATTTCACCGCGTTTACAACGAAAGTTAGCCTGCTTGAATCGCAGGCCCTGTTGTTCCAGGAAGCGGCGAGCCAGTTGTTCGGCCCGGCTTCCACGTTCTGCACGTTTGAGCCCGGGCCACATGTGTTCAGAGTCCCTCGTCCAGGGCGACCGGCCGGCCGCTGCGGAATTTCACCCAGGTCAACTGGCGCTTGATGCGCTGGTTCGAATCCAGGCTCAGACTCCCGGTTTCGCCGTCATAACGTTCGTAGGGATAGGCCTTCAAGGTATTCAGTGCCGAAATAATATTGTAGGAGTCAATGCCCAGCGCATACAGACGCTGCAGGTTGCTGCCGGCATCGCTGATGTACTGCTCAATTCGGGGTCGAAGACCACGATGGGTGGTACTGCCAGCCAGTACCCACGGCATGTCGCCGAATACCAGGCCGTCCATGTCACGATCCTTTTCCTGGTTAAGGCTGCCAGTGAAGACATGCGAGGTCGCATACACCGGAACATCGGCGGCGTAATAGAATTTCAGTTGTGGCCGGATCTGGCGTGCCTGTTGCGGGTAGGCGGCCAGGAAAATGAAATCGACATCTTTACGACGGCGCGGTTCGAATTTGATATCCCGATCCAGTAACAGGCGAATGGTACGTGCTCGTCGTCGACTTTCATCGATGTTGAGTAAATCCTGTATAGGTGCGGAAAAGTTCTGCTGGGCACGCTGATACTGTTGCACTTCCAGGACTTTTCCGCCGAGTTGTTCCCAGCGTTCCTTGAACGCGGTGTAGACCCGCTCGCCCCAGCTACCGGCCGGGATCAGGGCAACACTGTTGACGTGACCATCCAGCCAGGTGCGCTCGGCAACCTGACGGGCTTCTTCCTCGGGAGATAATCCGAACTGGTAGAAATTGTCCGGTATGTCCTGTTCGAGGCTGTAGTTGAGCGCCATCAAGGGAATGTCCGGATCCTCGGCATTCACTACGCGTTCGATGGAATCCTTGTTCAACGGCCCGATAATAAAATCGCTGTTGTCGGATATCGCCTTTCTGTAGGCGGCCAGGGCGGTCTCCGGATCGGAGCCGGTGTTATAAAAACGGATGCGCTGTTGATTACGTTGCTCACGGGAATAATACGCGGCAATGATCCCATCGCGTACGGCTTCAGCGGCCTGCCCAAAACGGCTGTCGAATGGCAACAGTACGGCAATTTTTTTCGGAATCAGGATGTCCTTGCTGCTGCGTTCCAGTAGCCCCTTGAGTATCGATTCCTGAACCGGATGATTCGGATAGCTTTGTCGCCATTGCGCCACGCGGCGATTGAGAGTTTCCGGGTCGAGTTGATAGGCCTTGCTGATCTGGACCAGTTCCAACCAGCCGCCCAGAACATCTTTGCCGACAGCCATGCGCATCTGGGCCAGGGTCCGTTCATTCAGCATGGCCAGGGATTCCCAGATGGCATGCTGGTTATGCTCGATCAATTCCTGATTGCTCAGGTATTTTTCACGTTTAACCAGATCGTCCGCGGTATCCAGACGATTGCCCAGCATGGTATGGGCCGCGGCACGCAAATGATAATAGTCAGCCAGATAATAAGGACTGACTTGTTTCGGGGGTGCCTGTTCCAGGATCTTCAACACATCCTGTGCACGGCGTTCACTCACTGCGATATGCGCTTCGGTCAGATGCAGTAACAGGAGCTGTTCTGGATTTCGGGAATCGATTGAAATGCTATCGAGAATCTGACGGCTTTGATGAATCCGGTTGTCGCGCGCCAGTGCTGCGGCAGTGCGTAACAGAAAGTTGGTTCGTTGCGGTTCGGATGCCCGTTTGGCGAGGTCATTAAAGGCCTCGGCGGCAGGACGAAATTCACCGATCGCCAGCAGTCGTTCGGCTTCTGCGACCGGATCGGTTACTTGTGTTCCTTTTTGTGTGACTCCTGCGCAACCAGCCAGCAGAAGCGTTACAATCATGCCCCAGAGGAAAATCAGTCGACGTGGCATTATCACTTCATCGAATTCCTGTTTTTGCTGTATAAAAGACGGACGGCACCATCCATGCGGAAATTATACCGTGAACTCTGAAACCAGTGCGCTCTATGTTGTCGCAACTCCGATCGGGAATCTCGGGGACATGTCACAACGCGCCGTGGAAGTTCTGCAGCAGGTCGATCTGATCGCGGCAGAGGATACCCGGCATAGTGCACGCTTGTTACAGCATTTCTCGGTGACCACTCCGTGCGTGGCCCTGCACGAACATAACGAACGGGAACAGAGTAGCAGATTGTTGCAGCGTCTTGCCAATGGCGAGAATGTGGCGATTATTGCCGACGCCGGGACACCGCTATTGAGCGACCCGGGATTTCACCTGGTGCAACAGGCCCGCCGCCAGGGGATTCGAGTGGTGCCGATCCCCGGTCCCAGTGCGCTGGTCGCGGCCCTGTCGGTCAGCGGCCTGCCGACCGACTGTTTCAAGTTTGCAGGTTTCCTGCCAGCCAGGTCCGCGGCGCGTCGCCAGCGGATGGCCGAACTGGCCCAGGAGCCCTGCACGCTGGTGTTCTATGAATCCCCGCACCGAATCCTGGAGAGCCTGGCAGACATGATCACCGAACTGGGTGCTGAACGGGAGGCGGTGCTGGCGCGAGAGCTGACCAAGACGTTCGAGACCGTTCGGGGCGGCCAGCTGGCGGATTTACAGCACTTTGTCGAGCAGGATCCTCACCAGCAAAAGGGCGAGATGGTCTTACTGGTGGCCGGGGCGCCGGCCAGAGAGGAGGAGATCGATGTCGAGGCAGAGAGAGTATTGTCGATTCTGCTGGAGGAGTTGCCCGTCAAACAGGCCGCGGCCCTGGCAGCCCGGATTACCGGGGTGAAGAAAAACCGGCTCTACCAGCATGCCCTGGCGATGAAAAAATAACCAAGCGGGTTTTCACCGCCCGGGGCCCATACTTATATATAATAGAGACAAGAGTCGGCCAGGCAGCCGCTCCGCCTTTGGCGGGGAGGAAAGTCCGGGCTCCACAGGGCGGGATGCCAGGTAACGCCTGGGGGACGCGAGTCCACGGAAAGTGCCGCAGAAAATATACCGCCTGCCGCTTCGGCGGCCGGTAAGGGTGAAATGGTGCGGTAAGAGCGCACCGCGCCGGTGGTAACACCGGTGGCAGGGTAAACCCCATCCGGAGCAAGACCAAATAGGGGAGCAGGCCGCGAGGCCACGTGTGGCCCACACGGTTCCCGGGTAGGTCGCTAGAGGTGCGCGGTGACGCGCATCCCAGATGAATGGCTGTCCACGACAGAACCCGGCTTAACGGCCGACTCTTTTCTTCTATCCCGCATTAAAAACCCCCTTTAAGTTGTTGTTTTTATATGTTTACATATCCCCCTGATTCGGCCCGTTCCGGAGCCTCTCCCACGCCGGGTGTATCGCGCTAAGTTACTGTCAGACAAGAAAGAATTCCCTGTTTTGTGGAGCAATTTGCTTGACACCCAGTCACTTTGCTACCTATAGTGTACCAAAGTGGATCAATGTGGGAATAAATGGGAATTCATCCCTGGGGAAACCAACCGTGTTTCGTGGCGTCAATACACTCAGCCTGGATGCCAAAGGCCGCATGGCCATGCCGAGCCGTTATCGGGATGCTCTGCTCGAGCAGTCCAACGGTCAGCTGGTGATCACTGTCGATCGCAGTGATCCGTGCCTGTTGCTGTATCCATTGCCCGAATGGGAAGAGATCGAGCGCAAGCTGGTCCGGCTGGGTAACCTCAATGCCACGGCCCGCCGCCTGCAGCGCCTGCTGATCGGGCACGCCACCGAGCTGGAGCTCGACAGCAACGGTCGCATTCTGATCCCACCACCACTTCGTGAATTCGCCAAACTGGACAAACGCATTGCCCTGACCGGGCAAGGCAACAAGTTCGAAATCTGGGACGAAGGTACCTGGAACGAACAGCGCGACAATTGGATTACTGAAGAAAATCAGGAGGAGTCAGAGCTGTCCGCTGAACTGGAAACACTGTCTTTATAAAACCATGAACGGCAAAAAGGAACATTTGCCCGTTCTGCTGGAAGAGGCGATAAGGGGTATGAATATCAAACCGGATGGTCGTTACATCGACGGCACCTTCGGACGCGGTGGCCACAGTGCGGCCATTCTCGCGTGCCTGGGTGACGACGGCCGTCTGCTCGCCTTTGACAAAGATCCCCGCGCACTGGAAACGGCGCAGAATAAATTCTCCCGCGATCCACGCTTTACCATCGTCCAGGACAGCTTTGCCCACATGGCATCCCACATTGCCGGGCAGGGCTGGGACGGTGTCGACGGTATTCTGCTCGATCTCGGCGTCTCATCTCCACAACTTGATGATGCCAGCCGCGGTTTCAGTTTTCAGAAAGAAGGCCCGCTGGACATGCGCATGGATACCAGCCGTGGTGAAACTGCCGCGCAATGGTTGTCCTCAGCCAGCGAAAAGGAAATCGCACAGGTATTAAAGGAATTTGGCGAGGAGCGATTTGCCAAACGCATTGCACGGGCCATCGTGGCAGCACGCAAGGAAAAAACCATTACCACTACGAGCCAGTTGTCATCGATTGTTGCCGCGGCCAATCCGGCCTGGGAAAAAGGCAAGGACCCGGCTACCCGCAGTTTCCAGGCGATTCGTATTTATCTCAATCGTGAACTGGAAGACCTGAAACAGTGTTTGTCCGAAGTCAGCGGATTATTGAATCCGGGTGGCCGGCTGGTGGTAATCAGTTTCCATTCGCTGGAAGACCGGATCGTGAAACAGTTCATGCGTCAACAGAGCAAGGGTGATGACTTTCCACCCGATTTGCCCGTGATGCAAAGCCAGCTTAAACCAAAGATGAAATTGATCGGCAAGGCAACACGCGCCAGCGACAGCGAAGTAGAGCGTAATCCACGTGCTCGCAGTGCCGTGATGCGCATTGCGGAGAAACTGGCATGAAGGCCACATGGATTCTGATACCACTGATTGTTGCCGTTATCGCCTCGGCACTCGGCGTGGTCTATTCCACGCACTACAGTCGCAAGCTGTTCGTGGAACTGACTGAATTGAAGAAGACCCGCGACAATTTGAACGTGGAATGGGGACAGTTACAACTCGAGCAGAGTACCTGGGGCACCCAGGGGCGTATCGAGGATTTGGCGCGCAAGAAACTGAATATGAAAGCAGTCGACTATACACAGGTCATTATCATCGAGCCATGACACATCAAGTCTACAAACCAGCCGCGAGTTTTCGCCTTGTTACAGTTATGCTGGTATTGCTGTCAATTACCTGTGTGCTGTTGTGGCGTGCGGTGGACCTGCATGTGGTTCGCAAAGCCTTTTTACAGGACCAGGGTGATGCTCGCTATCTGCGGGAACAGCCGCTGGCAGCCCACCGCGGCATGATCACCGATCGCCAGGGCGAACCCCTGGCGATCAGTACTCCGGTCGATTCCGTCTGGGTAAACCCATCCGATATGTCAGCGACAAAATCAGACTGGCAGAAACTGGCTGCGCTGCTCGATATTGATGCCAAACAGATGGCCGCTAATATCGCCCGGCGCAGCGACAAGGAATTCGTCTATATCAAGCGCCATGTCGAGCCTTCGTTGGCAGAAAAAGTCATGGATCTGGGAATTCCCGGTATATCACTGCAACGTGAATACCATCGTTACTATCCGATGGGTGAGGTGGCCGCACATGTGGTCGGCTTTACCAATATCGACGATCGGGGTCAGGAAGGACTGGAGCTGGCATATGACAACTGGTTGAGTGGCGAGGAAGGCAGCCAGCGAGTGATGCGCGATCGGCTCGGTCGGGTCGTC
>JASFNY010000006.1:0-15839 GCA_050116795.1 Thiohalophilus sp. | reverse complement strand
CTCGATTTCGGCAGATCGTGATTTTCCCGGCGAGTTGAATACCCAGCAGGTCTTTGAGGTGATGGATGATCTGAAGCAATACGGCGTGCCGGTGCTGATTCTTTCCGGCGGCGAACCGTTATTACGACCTGATATATTCGATATTTCTCATCGCGCCAAGGCAATGGATTTTTATGTTGGCCTGTCCACCAACGGAACCATGATCACCGAGGACAACATTGAACAGATCGCCGAGGTGGGATACGACTATGTCGGAATCAGTATCGACGGCATCAAGCAGACTCACGATTATTTCCGGCGCAAGGAAGGGGCGTTCGAGGAATCGCTGCATGGCATGCGTCTGTGCCGCGATCACGGCATCAAGATCGGGATGCGGTTTACCCTGACCATGGACAATGCTGTGGAACTTCCCCAGTTGCTGGATCTGATGCGCCAAGAACGTATCAACAAGTTTTACCTCTCGCATCTGAATTATGCAGGACGTGGTAACAAGAACCGCAAGGACGATGTAGTACATCAATTAACACGCGATGCCATGGACCTGTTGTTCGATACCTGCTGGGACAATATCCAGAATGGTATCGAACAGGAATTCGTCACCGGCAACAATGACGCCGATGGGGTATACCTGTTGTTCTGGGTGGCACGTAACTTCCCGCAGCACCTTGAATACATGCAGGCCAGGCTGGAGCAATGGGGTGGCAATTCCACCGGTGTTAACATTGCCAATATCGATAACCTGGGTAACGTTCACCCGGACACGTTCTGGTGGGATTACACCCTGGGTAATGTCAAGCAACGGCCGTTTTCAAGTATCTGGGAAGATACCAGTGATCCGCTGATGGCCGGGCTTAAGGCTGAGCACCGTCCGCTCAAGGGGCGCTGTGCGCAGTGCAAACACCTGGCGGTCTGCGGTGGCAATACACGTGTACGTGCCTGGCAGTTGAGCGGCGATCCCTGGGAGGAAGATCCGGCATGTTACCTGAGCGACGAGGAGATCGGCTACAGCGGCATACATGAACGATTACAGCTCTATCCCTACTCGCGTCGCAACAGCCCGAATGTGCAGAGTATCCGACAAAAGGTCTGAATGATGGTAAAGCCGTTTTCTGTGCCAGCAATGTTAGTGCTGGCCTGTTTCATCCTGTCCATGCAACCGCTCAAGGCCGAAACGGTAAACCAGATCTACCAGCAGAATTGCGCCAGTTGTCATGGTGGCAATCGCCTGGGTGGCATGGGACCGGCGTTGTTGCCCGGCAATCTCAAGCGCCTGAAGAAATCCCGGGCACATGACGTGATTCGTGATGGACGCCCGGCCACGCAGATGCCGGCCTTTGCCGGTAAGCTCGGTGCCGATCAGATCGCCGCCCTGGTTGATTTCATCTATACGCCTCTGGAAGAAATGCCATCCTGGGGGCGAGTCGAGATCGAACGGTCGCATGTTATTCATTACTCGCCGAGAGAGCTGGGTGACAAACCGGTATTCGACGCGGATCTGCTCAACCTGTTCATTGTGGTTGAACTCGGTGATCATCATGCCACCTTGCTCGATGGTGACAAGCTTGAACCGATTCACCGGTTCCAGACCCGTTTTGCCCTGCATGGCGGTCCCAAGTATTCGCCGGATGGGCGTTATGTTTATTTTGCCTCGCGTGACGGCTGGATCAGCAAGTACGACATCTACAATCTCAAGACCGTGGCCGAAGTGCGAGCCGGTATCAATACGCGCAACCTTGCGGTGTCGGCCGATGGTCGTTATGCCATGGTCGGCAATTACCTGCCGCATTCACTGGTCCTGCTGGATGCGAAGGATCTCTCCGTCATCAAGATCTTCGATGTAAAAGACAAGGCTGGCCATTCATCGCGGGTCAGTGCCGTTTATACCGCGCCGCCACGCGGCAGTTTTATTGCTGCACTCAAGGATGTGAGGGAAGTCTGGGAAATCAGTTACCTGGATGATCCCGAACCGGTGGCGACCGGGTATATGCATGATTATCGCTATCAGGAGGGTTTCATGGATCGGGGGCCCTTCCCCGTGCGCCGTATCGTTCTGGATGACTATCTGGATGATTTCTTCTTCGATCAGGAATATAAACATCTGATCGGCGCGGCGCGTAACAGCAAGAACGGCCAGGTGGTAAACCTGATTGTCGGGAGAAAAATAGCCGAGGTCGACCTCAAGGGGCTGCCGCACCTGGGTTCCGGCATCAGCTGGCAATATCAGGGAAGAAGAATCATGGCCACGCCTAATTTGAAAAAGGGCGAGGTCAGCGTGATCGACATGCAGAACTGGCAGACCATTAAAACCATCAAGACCGATGGCCCGGGCTTTTTCATGCGCAGTCACAAGAACAGCCCCTATGCCTGGGTGGACGTATTTTTCGGGCCCCATCACGACGAGGTCCACGTGATCGATAAAGACAGCCTGGAGATCGTCAAGACCCTGACACCGGCACCGGGCAAGACCGCCGCGCACGTGGAGTTCGACCGCTACGGGCGCTACGCGCTACTGAGCATCTGGGATCCGGACGGGGCCGTCATCGTGTATGACGCAAAAACCCTGGAGGAGATCAAGCGATTGCCGATGAACAAACCTTCGGGCAAGTACAACGTTTACAACAAGACACGCTACACAGAAGGGACCAGCCATTGAAAACTACTGCGCTTGCCATTACGGCGTTGCAAAAGAACTCAAAATGCTCATTTACTGCCGTGTAAACTCCGCTTTTTCGTTCTTTTGCGCCTTGTACTGGCGGCGCTCGTAACGTTTTCAAAGACTAGATATAAAACGGCAAAGTATAGAGCGCTTACTTCCGGTATTACTCTTGGCCTTGTATCTGGAAGCAGTCGTTTTAACCGCCGGTCATGGACATGAAGCGGATAACCTGGTCCGGCTTCTCGGTGAACTCGTGGCGTTCCGGCTTGAGGGCAATCGCCTTGATAATGTGCTGCTCCAGCTCCGCATCGCTGATACCTGCACGTAACAGCGGGCGCAACGGGTAACTCTCTTCCTGTCCCAGGCACATATACAGTGTGCCGTCGACCGACAGGCGTACCCGGTTACAGGTTTCGCAGAAATGCTGTGAGATAGGTGTAATAAAACCGATGCGCAGATCGGTGCCGGCCACCTGCACATAACGGGCCGGGCCGCCGCCGGGCATGACGCCGGGTAACAGATCAAAACGTTTTTCCAGCCGGGCTTTCACATCCTGCAGGCTGATGTACTGATCAGTGGCCGCGCGGCCGGTCTCGCCGACCGGCATGGTTTCGATGAAGCGCAGGGTGAAGTCATGCTCGATACAGAATTCGACCATGTCCTCGACCTCGTCATCGTTGACGCCCTGCATGACCACCATGTTGATCTTGATGGGATGAAAGCCGGCCTGTTTGGCGGCCATCAGGCCGTTAATTACCTTCTCCAGCTTGCCCTGGGTAATTTCCTTGAAGCGTTCGGCTTTGAGCGTGTCCAGGCTGACATTGATGCGACTGACTCCTGCGTGGTAAAGCGCCTCACCGTGCTTGTCCAGCCGGGTGGCATTGGTACTCAGGGAGAGATCCTCGATTCCCGGCAGGGCGGCCAGGCGTCCGGCCAGCTCGGGCAGGTTCTTGCGCACCAGCGGTTCGCCGCCGGTTATGCGTACCCGGCGAGTACCCAGCCGGCCAAACGCGGCCATGACCCGCTCGATCTCGTCAGGGGTCAGCCAGTGTTCCGGCTCCTCGAAATCCTTGAACCCCACCGGCATGCAGTACTTGCAGCGCAGGTCACAGCGGTCTGTGACCGAGAGCCGGACATATTCGATGCGTCTGCCAAAGGGGTCGATAAGGCCTGTCATACACTATCCGAGTGGATTGCTCTGAATTGGTTCGATTATAGGGAAAAATAAGTACTTTGTAATGTACTGAAGTAGTCTGCCATCATTCTTTGCCAGGCCAATCATGACCTGGTGTCCCTTGATTTATATACGGTTTTTACTTTTTCTCAATATCTGCCCCGAGATAAGCGGCAGATTAGTTAGTAAGCGCCCACTTGCGAACCAGTTCAAAAAAATTTAAGCCCCTTACTTTTCTGCCGACATTAGAAATTACTGATATTACTGAGGGATATCCCTCAAACCAAAAGGCCAGTTCGAGACGTTCTATGTTGAAACAACCACTACCACTCCATCAACGTATGATTCTGGGGACCGGTCTGATGCTGGCGCCCCTGGTGTTGCTGGGTGCTGTTGGTTATCACCTCTACCAGCGGACCTTTACTTCGTTTGAAAAAGTCATGCAGCAAACTATGAACATCATGTTGCCGATGGGGGAGTTGCAGCGGCTGATTCTGCAGACCGATGTGCCGCTAAAGAAATACCTGGTTGATGGGGACAATAGCGGGCGGCTTGCCTTTATTCGCATGGCCCAGCTAGTTGACAGCCGGTTTGCTAAGTTGTCCCGGGAGAAGGGGCTGTTACCCGATTATCATGATGACATTCGCCGTGCTGAAGAGCGCTGGCAACAGGCGCACGACTTGTCCATGCAGTTGATTGCCGAAAGCGAGAACCGCCCCCCTGTTTTGTCGAAGGAGATTGCTCGTTACGAACAACAGCAACAGCAAGCCAGTCAAACACTGGAACGCCTGTATGGAGTGTTCGAAAATTCGATAAACAAAAACTATCAAAACGCCCGTTTCGATCGACGTCAGATCCAGGTTCTGTTGTTATTGATCTTTTTCACCGGTGCGATCGTGGCATTCTTTGTGGGAAATCGCCTGGCACGCCAGGTATTGAATCCACTGGACAAGCTGCGACGTGGTACCGAGCGTTTCGGTCGTGGCGAACTCGATTACCGAATCGAAACCGGGCACCAGGATGAATTCGGGCAACTGGCCAGGACCTTCAATGAAATGGCCGACGAGCTCGAATTCCTGGCAGCCTATGACAATCTTACCGGCCTGCTTAATCGACGTGAATTCGATAACCGTCTGAATGATGAGGTGCGCCGGGCCAAGCGGGTCCGTCGTCCTTTTGTTCTGTTATTAATGGATGTCGATTTCTTCAAAAACGTTAATGACAATTATGGCCACCAGGCAGGCGATCATGTTCTGCGGGTGCTGGCGGCACTGCTCAAGAAACAGGTTCGTGAAGTGGACTATGTTGGACGAACGGGTGGTGAGGAGTTCGGGATTATACTGACCGAGACATCGGAACAGGACGCCCGGGATACCGCCGAGCGGATCCGGCAAGTGGTCGAGGAGAAACAATTTGCGATTAACGACCAGAAACCGATTCATGTAACCCTGAGTATTGGTTTGGCATCGTATCCCGATGACGGAGCCAATACCGACATGTTGATCTCTTATGCGGACGAGGCCCTGTATCGGGCCAAGGACGGGGGACGAAATCGCGTGGTGGCCTTCAGCGATTGATGTAAGGTGTTTGCCGGGACTGTGCCGGGTGATAACCCGGCAAGATTATTCGACGTGATTGGTCTCGTGCATCATCATGGCCATCTTGACCAGGTCGGCAATTGAACGGGCCTGCATTTTTTCCATGACCTTGGCCCGGTGTACCTCGACCGTCTTGACACTGATACCCAGATCTTCAGCCACATCCCGGTTGGGTTTACCGGTCACGACTCGATCCATGACTTCCTGTTCACGGCTGGTCAGGTTGTCATAACGGGCCTGCAGGTTCTCCAGTTCCGCCCGCTGTTTGAGTCGGCCGCGGTGTTTCTGAACCGCCGACTGGATAGTGTCCAGCAATACCTGGTCGTTAAACGGTTTTTCGATGAAATCCACGGCACCGTTTTTCAGCGCCCGAACGGCCATCGGGACATCGCCATGGCCGGTGACAAACACGATGGGCATGTCGATGCCACGTTCAGCCAGGATATGCTGCAGATCCAGACCGCTGATGCCGGGCATGCGAACATCCAGGATCAGGCAACCGAGTGAATCCTCGGTGTAGTTGTCCAGAAACTCATTGGCCGACCCGTAAGTTTTAATATTCAGGCCGACCGAGTCGATCAACCACTCGATCGATTCCCGGACGGCCTGATCATCGTCCACTACATGAATAGTCGGTTTTTTCATAATTTGACTGATAACTTGCCCGTCCAGAGATGCCAGCTCGTCCTGGTATCGGTATTCAGTTTGCAATTTCACTGTGTTTTACCCCGTATTTCATACGGTTACGACCCGATTCGGGCCTGAATAACCACATCCATTGGGGTTATCGGCAATGTGACACAGTTCTCAAATTTTTTTCGCACATCCCTGGCCGGCTGGTGGAACGCTATCTCTTTGTTTATTGGTCTAATTATGTTGCCAAGCATATATGACGAACATGGGTGGCGTTATTAGGGATAACCCTAATAATCGAACGAAAAAAAAGCGCATCATTCGATGCGCTTTTTAATCGACCCCTGGTAATCACTAAATCAGATGGTCTGGTAATACAGGTTCTGCGGATGGTTGGCCTGGGCGAAGAAGAACCAGCGTTCGAACAGCAGGCCCACGTACTGCACAACGAATGCCGCGCCCAGCAGTTGCACGCTGGTGATTTCCAGCCCGACCCACAGCAGAATCAGCGGCAGGGGAAAGACCAGCAGCAGAAAGATATATTTGACCGACTTGAAGAAGGCGGCGCTGGCACCGTGGAAATATTCCCGGGTGTTGTAGGAGCCACCCATCATGCCCATCGACTTCTGGACTACCGCGTTATGCCGCATACCGATGGCGCTCTGGACTGTCGACTTGTACTTGATACGGGCGTTGCGGTACAGCGTGGCGCTGCGGGTGACGAGTGCCACCAGCGTCAGGATCACGGCCCACGCTCCGTAAAAGGCGGTCAGGCCGGAGTGCAGCCAGGCGGCCAGTGCTGTGGCCAGGCTAAAGCCGGAAGCGGCACCGAGCAGGGTATAGTTGACCACGGTCAGGGAGCAGGCCCACTCCTGCAGGAACTTGATACTGGCGTAGATCATCCCGGTGGCGATATACAGGGCGAATACCGCAAGGCTGGCGATTGCGCCGACGATCAGCGCCGGCTGATTGGGCATGCCGTTGCCGAACCAGTCCGGTTTCCAGCCGATGTAATGCAGTACGCCATAGATGAACACCAGTCCCATTACCATCGGCAGAATAATGACTTCACGTGACAGCCAGGAGGTACGCCACTGGCTCGCGGCACGCCAGGCCCGTTCCGGATGGCCGAGGTGAAAGAACGAGGCGGCGAGACCGCCGATCAACAGCAGCATGGCCAGGATACTGCCGGTCACGTAAAAGCTGCTGCTCTGTGCCGGCAGCAGGTTAACCGCGGAATACAGCTGGCCACTGAACAGCGCCAGGAACAGCCCCTGACCGGTGCCGATCAGGGTAGTCAGGAATATGACAGAAAATGCAGGATGCATAGTTCTCTCCGAATCAAATCAGTAGCAAGTGGCCGGGTCATCACCCGGCCGCCTAATCAAAGCAGCCAGTCGTCCAGCGTGACGTCCTTACTGGTCTTGTGCTGGATATCCTCTTTCTTGAGCGGATTGTCCACACGTACCAGCTCGTCCTCGTGGATGCGCATCTTGGTCTTGCGACGTGGCAGGTAATGGTTGGCCGGCTTGGTGCCCCACTCGGGCATCAGCTGGTATCCACCCTGCTCGCGAATCGCGACCGATACTTCCGAATCGGGATCGTGTACATCACCGAACAGGCGCGCGTTGGTCGGGCAGGCCATAACACAGGCCGGCTTGCGTTCGGCTTCGGGCAGGGACTCGTCGTAGATGCGGTCCACGCACAGGGTGCACTTCTTCATCACCTGCTGCTTTTCGTCCAGCTCGCGCGCGCCGTAGGGGCAGGCCCAGGAGCAGTACTTGCAGCCGATGCACTTGTCGTAATCCACCAGCACGATTCCGTCGTTGTCGCGCTTGTAACTGGCGCCGGTCGGGCAGACCGGAACGCAGGGTGCATCTTCACAATGCAGACAGCTCTTGGGGAAGTGCACGGTTTCCGTATTGGGGAACTTGCCCACTTCGTAGGTCTGTACCCGGTTAAAAAAGGTCCCGGTGGGATTTTTGTCGTACGGGTTGTCGTCGAACATCGGGCCGGCGGCACCGGAAGTGTTCCACTGCTTGCAACTGGTGACGCAGGCGTGACAGCCAACGCAAACGTTCAGATCGATAACGAGTGCTAACTGGGTCATTTATTTGGCTCCTTTGCTGAACATGCCAGCGAAGTACTGCAGCCACTTGCGACGCGGCGGCGTGCCGGGTAAGGCATGCATTTCCTGGTACTGCGGGAAGGTCACCGGCTCTTCATCCTCGCCCGCCGGGTAGACACGCACCCGTACGTCGTACCAGCCGGCCTGCCCGGTAACCGGGTCGGAGTTGGAGATGTGCTCGCCCGCTTCGTGCGCCGGGAGCTCTTCGCCGATCACGTGGTTCAACAGGAAGCCCTGTTTGGATTCGTTGGCATCCTTGCTCAGGTTCCACGCGCCGCTGGCCTTGCCGATAGCGTTCCAGGTCCACACGGTGCCCGGCTCGACAGCTTCACTGTAGCGACTCAGGCAGCGGACCTTGCCGTGCATCGACTCTACCCACATCCAGGACTCGTCCTCGATGCCGGCGGCCCGGGCGGTCTGCGGATGCAGATACAGGTAGTTATAGGTATGAATCTGACGCAGCCAGGCGTTCTGCGAATCCCAGCTGTGATACATGGCCATCGGCCGCTGGGTGACGGCGTTCAGCGGATATTTGTGCTTGTCGGTGAGCTGCGACTCGAGCGGCTCGTAGTAGAACGGCAGCGGATCGAAGAAGGTTTCGATGCGCTTGCGCAGATGTTTCGGTGGCACGCGGCCGCCCGGGTTCTTGTCCTGCGCCGCCAGGCGGAACTTCTGCAGCACTTCCGAATAGATGTGGCAGTTGATCGGCTCGGCGTAACGGGTCAGGGCATTGCCCTGGGCCCACTGCAGATAACCCTGGTTCCAGTTACGCATGTACTGGTAGGACTTGGGCAGTTCGTAATGGAAGACGCAGTTGTTCTTTTCGTACATCTTCCACTGGTCCGGGTTGGGTTCGCCACGCATGGCCTTCTCGCCACCCTTGCCACGCCAGCCGGCCAGGAAGCCGATGCCGGAGCCCGGGGCAGTTTCGAAGTTGGTGACGAAGTCAGGATAGTCGCGGTACTTGCGGTTGCCGTTTTCATCCACGAAGGCCGGCAGCTTGAGGCGCGAACCGAGTTCGATGATGACTTCCTGGAACGGTTTGCATTCGCCGGTCGGCGGTACCACCGGAATACGTACCGAGTCGACCGGGCCGTCGTACTCGGAGATCGGCCGATCCAGCATGGACATCACGTCATGCCGTTCAAGATAGGTGGTATCGGGCAGCACCAGGTCGGCATAGGCGACGGTTTCCGATTCAAAGGCATCAGCCACGACCAGGAACGGAATCTTGTACTCGCCGTTTTCATCCTTGTCGTTGAGCATCTTGCGCACTTCGTCGGTATTCATCGTCGAGTTCCATGCCATGTTGGCCATGAACAGGAACAGGGTATCGATGTTGTAGGGATCGCCGCGGTGCGCGTTGGTGATCACGTTGTGCATCAGGCCATGTACCGACAGGGGATGCTCCCAGGAGAATGCCTTGTCGATACGTACCGGGTTGCCCTCATCATCGACGAACAGATCGTCCGGGTCTGCCGGCCAGCCCAGCGGCATACCGTTGAGCGGCGTGTTCGGTTGCACGTCGTCCGGTGAAGTCGGGTTCTTCGGGCAAGGCGGAATCGGGCGCGGGAAGGGCGCCTTGTGCCGGAAACCGCCCGGGCGATCGATAGTGCCCAGGATCGACATCAGGATGCCCATGGCACGAATGGTCTGGAAGCCGTTGGAGTGGGCGGCCAGTCCACGCATGGCATGGAAGGCGACCGGGTTGCCAGTAATCGACTCGTGTTCGTTGTCCCACACGTCAGTCCAGGCGATCGGCAGTTCGATCTTCTCATCGCGTGCGGTGATACCCATTTCGTGGGCCAGGCGACGGATGGTCTCGGCCGGAATGCCGGTAATGTTCTCGGCCCATTCCGGGGTGTACTGCTGCACGCGTTCGGTCAGCAACTGGAAGGCCGGCTTGACCGGCGTGCCGTCGGGCAGGAGGAACTCACCCAGCAGGTAGGGATCGGCCCCCGGAGTGTGGGTGGAGATCGGCTTGTTCAGATCGCGGTCCCACCACAGCTTGTTCTGGGGATCGAAACAGCCTTCCTCTTCCGGCACTTCGAAACGCACGAACATGCCGTACTCGGAACTGTTTTCGTCCATGTTCACCAGCTCGGCGGAGTTGGTGTAGTTGACCAGGAAGTCACGGTCGAACAGGCCCTGCTTGATGATCTCGTGGGTCAGGGCCAGCATCAGCGCACCGTCGGTACCGGGCTTGATGGGTATCCATTCGTCGGCGATGGCCGAGTAACCGGTACGTACCGGGTTGATGGAGATAAAGCGGCCGCCGTTACGCTTGAACTTGGAGAGCTCCATCTTCAGCGGGTTGGAGTGATGGTCTTCGGCAGTACCGATCATCACGAACAGCTTGGCGCGTTCCAGGTCCGGGCCACCGAACTCCCAGAATGAGCCACCGATAGTGTAGATAAGACCCGCAGCCATATTCACCGAGCAGAAACCGCCATGGGCCGCATAGTTGGGTGTGCCGTACTGCTTGGCGAACAGGCCGGTCAGGGCCTGCATCTGATCACGACCGGTAAACAGTGCAAATTTCTTCGGATCCGTGGCGCGCAGATGGCCAAGGCGCTCTTCCAGCATGTCAAAGGCCTGGTCCCAGCTGATTTCTTCGAATTCGGCGTCACCGCGGTCGGCACCGGCTTTACGCATCAGTGGTTTGGTCAGCCGGGCGGGCGAATACTGCTTCATGATGCCCGATGAGCCCTTGGCGCAAATGATGCCCTTGTTCAGCGGATGGTCAGGGTTACCCTGGATATAGCGCACCTCGCCATCGCGAATGGTTACGCGAATACCGCAACGGCAGGCGCACATGTAACAGGTGGTGTTTTTGACTTCAGTGCGCCCTTCGGGCTTCTGAATCGGGTCGTGTATTACAGCCATCTTAAAACCTTGCCTTAGTAATAAGGTGCGCGATTATATGGAGCCCCGCGCACAGTGACTAATCAGCGTTATTAAAAGCATTATAAAATCATTATATACTGAAATGGTTATTCTCTGTCCTTATCCTGACGGGGATAGATAACTGCGCCCCGCACTAACCGCTGAGAGATAGCTATACCCCGACTAAACTTCTGTTTTTGTGGGAGTTTTGAGCCAAACGACAGGATGGTGAAGAACTATAGTCGATCGGCGCCAAATTGAAAGTCAGCCGAGTGGCCTGCTCAGAAATAAAATACACTTATATTTCGATCGAGAATAAATCTCATCTGGGGCTTCCCCGGTAATTTCCAGGTCCCGGCACGGCGCGATACGCGCTTCTGATTGCCTCGTCGATCACTCCATATATATGCATTATGAACAGGCTTGTTCCACGCCAGTCCAGTGAAGTGCGCTGATTTGCCGGGTTCCCGCAACGGGCGGCCTCGCTGTAGATATCAGCAGCCCGGCCAACGGTTCAAACCGGCTCACCGCCCTGGCTGGTACCGACAGGGTACAACTTGCTGGAAGTTAATCCCGGCATCCCTGGGTGTTGTGACCTGCCAATGCGTGTGACGATGACAACATGTGCAAAACCTTTATGTGATTGCGACATCAGCCAGCGAATTGATTAAAGGCATTGACGATAACCGTAATAAGTCACTCATTTGTATGGACTTTTGGGGCTGATGTGAATTTTAATGTCAGGCATGGCAAAATAGATAGCAGATTTCGTTGCACTTGATTGGAAAAATTGCACGCGATTGGAAGCAAGGCAGCGAAAATAATGGATAATTTATTGAATTCTTCTGAGCGAAAAAGCCGTAAACACCCCCGGGTCTGGCTTCTGTCTCTGTCCGGCGATGGAGTGTCCGGATTCCTGCGTGATCGGATCATCTTGTTGGCATTACTGTTGTTATGCCTGCCATCACTCGCGTTTGCTGTTGAACTGCAAGCAGACACCGAAGTTGCTACTGCCGGTTATTATCAACTCGAGTGGGGTAATGCTGATGCTGATCTCGACTACGAGATACAGGAAGCGGATAACCCGGCGTTCGACAATCCCGATCAGATTTACCAGGGCCCGGATCGGGCCACGGTCATTACCGGTCGTTCAGACGGTACCTACTACTATCGCGCCAGGCTGCTGGATAAAAACGGCATGGCCGGCGACTGGTCGAATGCAGTCAAGGTCCAGGTTAAACATCATCCATTGACCCGGGCTTTTGGATTTTTTGCAGCAGGTGCCGTCGTGTTTCTCGCGATACTGATCGCGGTCCTGGCCGGAAATCGACGCTATCACAGCAAGGAGTCACAGTGACACTTTCGATTAATACCGAACGACTGCAACAAGACATTGAAACCCTGGCCTCGATCGGGCGACATGAGGATCATGGTCTGTATCGCATGGCTTTCAGCGACGGCGATATGGAAGGTCGTGCCTGGTTCAAGCAGCAACTGGAAGACGCGGGCCTGGAGATCCACGAGGACGGAGCGGCGAATATTCATGGTCGTCTCAACTGGAATGAAGATATTCCAGCGGTGGTTACCGGTTCGCACCTGGACACCGTACCTGGTGCCGGACATCTGGACGGTGCCCTGGGAGTACTGGTCGGACTGGAGTGTCTGCGTTCTATCAAGGAACAGAATCTGCCTTTGCGTCATCCAATGGAAGTGATCTCCTTTACCGATGAAGAAGGTCGCTTCGGTGGAATGGTGGGATCGCAATCGATTGCCGGTCAGCTGTCACCCGAGTCAATCCACCAGGCGGTTGATCTGGATGGTGTAACTCTGACAGAGGCAATGCAGAGCCGTGGTTACGATGCCATGCGTGCCCTGCATGCCCGCTACCGACCGGAAAGTATTCATGCTTTTCTGGAGATGCATATCGAGCAGGGCCCGATACTTGATCAGATGGGGCTCAGTGTCGGTATCGTCGATGCTATTGCCGGCCTGTTCAAATGGGAGGTCAGCCTGATTGGTACCGCCAACCATGCCGGGACTACACCGATGCATATGCGCAACGATGCATTCCAGGGGCTGGCTGAATTTTCCAGCCAGATCGGGCGCGTACTGGAAGAGAACGGTTCTTCTCGCAGCGTGGCCACGATCGGCCGCGTGGATCTCAAGCCGGGAGCACCTAACGTGGTACCGGGACGGGTCGATTTCTCGCTGGAAGTGCGAGATACCGACGATCGTATCCTGGAAGAGTTGTATGACGCTTTTCGCAAGGCACTGTCGGCCATCGCCAGACGGCGTGACCTCATGTTTGAGTTCAAGGTATTGAGCGAGATCGAGCCGGTGAAATGCGACCTTGGACTGGTCAATGACCTGGAAGATATTGCCAAGCAACTGAACCATGAGCCGATCATCATGGCCAGCGGCGCCGCACATGATACCCAGATGATGGCGAAAATTGCCCGTGCCGCCATGGTGTTCGTACCCAGCAAGGGGGGGCGCAGCCACTCGGTTGCTGAATGGACTGAACTGGTGGATATCGAACGTGGTGCGAATGTTATGTTGAACGCTTTGTATAAACTGGCCGGAGATAACAAATAATGTCCAGCGACACCACTGATACAAAAGATCTGGATCCGAAATTTCTCGATGTCGATCCGCTCGAGGAAAAATATCGCAAATCGATCGCGCCGGTACAGGCTATCCGGCAATCACTGGAAGAACATCACACGGCGCTGCTGGTGATCGACCTGCAGTATCTCGATGCAGCACGCGGTTATGGTGTTTTTTCACATCTTCCATTTGAGAACATGCCGGGAGAGCCGGAGGAATATTATTTCAAGACGCTCAATGATTATGTGTTGCCAAATGTCGCGCGCTTGCAGAACACCTTTCGTGCCAACAAGCTGGAAGTAATTCACACCCGTATCCAGTCCCTGACTCTCGACGGTCGGGACCGCAGCCCCGGACACAAGCGGCTCGGCCTGCATGCCTGGCCCGGTTCCAAGGAGGCCGAGTTTCTGCCTGAAGTGGCGCCCGATGGCGATGAGCTGGTGATCAATAAAACCGCCAGTGGCGTATTCAATGCCACGAACCTGGAATACATCCTGCGCAACATGAATATTACCGGGTTGTTTGTTTGCGGTGTTTACACCAATGAATGTGTTTCGACCACGGTACGTGATGCCAGCGACCGCGGTTTTTATACGACATTGATTTCCGATGCCTGTACAACGGTAACGCCCGAGCTGCACACGGCCACCATCAGTACAGTCAAGGATCGTTATTCACGTGTTATGGATACCGATCAGGCCATCAGGGAGATCAACAAGGTCGTGGCATGAATAACGTCAACTCCGCCATACTCGATCCGAATATCGGCTGGTTGATCCTGGCCGTTTTCAGCGTGATCTGGATCTGGCTGGGCTGGTTCTGGGGCCGCAAGGCCAAGGAGCTGGACGATTACATGCTGGCCGGCCGCCGGGTCGGAATGGCGCTGGGGACCGCCACGGCCATGGCCACCTGGGTGACCAGCAATACCACCATGGTGGCGCCGCAATTCGCGCTGCAACTGGGCATCTGGGGCATGCTGGGTTACTCACTCGGTTCGGTCGGGCTGATGCTGTTTGCCCCGCTGGCCCGGCGCATTCGCCAGTTGCTGCCTTTCGGTTATACCAGTGGTGATTTTATCCGTTTGCGTTACGGTCCCTGGACCTGGCGAGTGTTCCTGGTGATCTCGTTATGTTACGCAATCGGCTGGCTGATCAGCCTGGGTATGGCCGGCGGTGTGTTGATCCACGCATTGACCGGCATCGACTACCAGGTGGGCATGACTGTCATCCTCACCATCTGCGTGCTGTATACCTTGCTGGGTGGGCTGCGCGCGGTCATCGGTACCGACTTTATTCAGACCCTGCTGATCATTTTCGGGGTCGTCACCCTGGCGATTCTGACCATCAACAAGGTCGGGTTCGACGAGATGCACGCTTCCCTGCTTGAGGATCGGCCACAGCTGCTTAACCTGTTGATGCCGGCGGCTGTCATGTTTTTATTCAACAATCTGCTGTTTGGCATTGGTGAAATATTTCATTCCAATGTCTGGTGGTCGCGCGCCTTTGCTTTTCGCAAGGATGTGGGTTTTCGTGCCTACCTGCTGGCCGGCATCATCTGGGTGCCAATCCCGGTAGTGGCCGGATTTATTGCCCTGGCTGCACCGGCCCTGGGCCTGAATGTGCCGGCGGCCGATATGGTCGGTCCCATGGTGGCGGCCGAGTTGCTGGGCTTTGGTGGCGCGGTACTGGTGTTCATCATCGTGTTCTCGGCCCTGGCCTCGAGTCTCGATTCGCTGCTGGCAGCCACCGGTGATCTGGTGTTGACCGATATTTACAAGGGCCATATCAACCCGCAAGCCAGCAAGGAAAAACTGCGAGTCATGGCCAAGTGGATCATCGTTCTACTGGGGATTATTACCTGGCTGATCTGCCTGCCGCGAATTTCCACATTGGGCAGTCTGCTGCAATATCTTGGTGCATTTGTTGCCAGTGCTATCTGGCCTATCATCGCCGGACTATACTGGAAAAGGGCCAATGCAACTGGCGCGCTGCTTGCAATGCTACTCGGAACACTGAGCGGCATCTGGGCCTATTTCGGTATCGGTTTTTATGTCGCTGCCCTGGTATCGGCGGTAGTGTCGATGCTGACCGTATTTATCAGCATGGCGATGTCCCGTCAGGAATTTGACTGGGCGCAATTGCAAAGCAGCGAGGAGGG
>JASFNY010000005.1:0-18720 GCA_050116795.1 Thiohalophilus sp. | reverse complement strand
GCTCAGTGCGAAGTTTCAGACGGGAATCGAGTTTTCGAAATTTGGTTTCTACTTTCGGTAATAAGGGCTCATAGTAGGCACGACGGATTTCTATTAACTCTTCATAAGCATCGATACTGTCCAGCCATGCAGTCATCCTGTCGCGCAATTCAGTCAGTTCCTGATAATTTTTCAATGACTCCTGGAAATTATGTGAGGTCATTAAATTCAAGATGTAATGTGTTTCAGGAGCATCCGGTAACTGGCGCAAATGAACCAGCCAGTTTTTGTCCTGTCTGCCCCGCTCGTCCACCATAGCCTTGAGAAATTTTCCTTCACGGATACTTTTAATCGAAGAATCCAGGGTCTCTAGTTCCGTGGAAAATGTCTCAAGTGCATGGCCATATAAAATGGCTGACTTGCCATATACCTCCAGTTTTCCATAGGCATACGGCACTGCCAGCATGGCTTCCTGGGTATGTTCATTGGTGGGGTTTCGTTGTGCCAGTAACGACCAGGAGACTAGCGCCCGGTCAAATTTTTCCTGCAACGCATCAGCCCATCCAGCTCCCAACAGTGCCCGATTGGAGAACGGACTGTCCAGGCGAACCCGTTCCAGGTATGTTTTGGCCCGTGCCGGAAAATTGGTATCTAACAAACGATAGCCCAGAACCAGATTGGCCTTGTCGCGGATTGAAAGAACTGCCGGGTCATTGCTGGATATTTGCCCCACTCTATCCAGCTGCTCAAAACCAGCCTGTTCATCACCGCTTTGAATCAGGGCCACACCCAGATTGAACCCTGCAAAGCCTTCCAGCTCCTTCTCTCCCTGGATCAATTTCAGGACTTCGACTGCGTCGGAAAACCGTCCGGTGGCTATATACACCTGACCGCGCAAAAAGGCTTCCCTGGCCCGAATCTTTTCCGGCAGTTCTCCCTCAATTCTCTCTAGCACATGCAGGGCGTTAACAGGCTGGTTTTTCTTGAACAGTATCCTGGCCAGCCGATAAGCGGCCCCATTGCGGGTAGCCTCATCGACCTTGCCTTCCATGACTGCCTTGATTGCACGACTAGCACGAAGATGCATGCGGTAAGCAATTTCAAAATCACCAACAAAAAATTCAGCCTGGTTTACGTGGTAATTCAGTAAACCCAATTCCGGTTCGTCAAGGTTGTAGTGCTGGCCAAGTTCGGTATCCAGTCGAACAATCGCGTCAAAATAGTTATCCTGATAGGCCTGATATAGTGCTTCACCATAAAAGGGATCGTGCAGTTCCCCTTTTTGTTCTGCCAAGGCACCAGCAACAAGAGGATAAAGCAAACCCAAAAGTATGCAGCACACAGAATACCGCATAAAAGCTACCAATCCCTGAACTCAACTGATTGACCCGCCAATTGCACTTCTACAATTTTCGGGCCGACCTGTTTGTTCAGTTTATAGGTGGCGGTCTTTTTAAACTTACCTGAAGCAGACTTGCCACGCACAGTGACAACAAGCTTATGTGCGCCGGTCCGGATGTTGCCGGTATAGATGCGTTGCACACCGCCTTTTTGTAGCGCCTCGAGTTCCCGATAGGTGTACAGGTGCTTAGCAACTACCTTGTCATCCAGCATCAACTGGATTGCATCGATAGATGATTTATCACCATCCCCCAGGGAGACAAACAGTGAGACCTGGGTATTTGATGGATAGAGCAGTTTTTCTTCCAGGCGAGATAGTTCACTGGCAATACCAATCACATCCTCCTTGATTTCCTGTACTTGTTCATCCAATCCTTTTATCTGTTCAGTGGTAATCTCCTCGGCCGAAACCAGTGTCGTGATCGATAACAGGGAGATAGTAGTTAAAATTTTCATTAAGACATGCATAACCAAATCCGTCAGTTTGGGATCGCGCCCATATTTGAGTACCCGATGTTTTATTACATCGGGGCGGCTTGCTGATCCTGAGCTCTCTGTTCGGGTATTTGTGCAATACCTGACGTGTTCAATCGGGAGATTTATGCCGATTGCGCGACTACCGATACGAACATATAAATCGGCAATTTGTAGAGAAGTTAAATACTTAAGTGTTATTTTGAATGTATAATTGATCACACTTTGGAAGGATTCACCTGAGTTCATCACACAACTGAGAACTCATCGGACCATAGCCTGACCGTCAGTCTGTGTATGAAATAATCACCAGGCATCAGCAGAGGGACATCCCACTAAAATGTCGGGTAATCACCTAGATTCTGATGATGGAAAGAATTCTGTTTATCCCCTATCTGCAGGCAAAAAATGTCGGCTGGATCACAAAAATGTCACAGCGCATTGATTGTAAGGGGTGTTCAGAAAGGCGGAATACAGAAGTCCAGTGAGATTTCATGAAAACTGGACTAAGTCAGCCGGCAGCGGGGAATGCCGGTTCGAAATAAAAAAAAGGCCCATCATCAATCGATAATGAGCCTTTTAGTCGAGTATGGTGCCGAAGGCCGGACTCGAACCGGCACGGCTTGCGCCACTACCCCCTCAAGATAGCGTGTCTACCAATTCCACCACTTCGGCAAGTTGTTACGGGTTAACCGGTTAATCCGATTTGGGCACGTCGACAGGAGCGCCGTCCGGCGTCGTGGTCTCCTGCGGAGCGACGGGTACAGTCCCCTCGCCGGCCGGCTGTTGCTCTTGTTGTTGCTCCTGCTGCTGGGCGGCCTGGTCAACCAGGCTCTCGGTCCGGGTGAGGTCCCCGGCCAGCCGGAACAGTACCAGTGACAGGATAAAAAACAGGGTGGCCAGGACAGCCGTTGCACGGGTCAGGAAATTGGCCGCTCCGCGCGCACCAAAAACGGTCCCCGAGGCCCCGCTGCCAAAAGCGGCACCGGCATCGGCACCTTTACCCTGCTGCAAGAGCACCAGGGCCACCAGGCTGATGGCAACCAGCACGTGCAGTACCAGAATGATGTTGTACAACATTTACGAGTCTCTCCTGGAATTCCTCAGCCAGCTGCCTTGCAGATGGTCAGGAAATCCTCTGATTTCAATGACGCGCCGCCAATCAGGCCGCCGTCGATGTCGGGTTTGGCCAGCAGTTCGGCCGCGTTACCCGCGTTCATGCTTCCACCGTACTGGATACGCAGGCCTTCGGCCACGGCGGCATCCTGCCTGGCAATCTCCCCGCGAATGAAGGCGTGTACTTCCTGGGCCTGTTCCGGGGTTGCGGTCTTGCCGGTGCCGATGGCCCAGACCGGCTCATAGGCAATCACGCCGTCACCCAGGGCCTTGACCCCGGCGTGAGCGATGACCGCATCGATCTGGCGGGCTACCACCTGCTCGGTGATCCCCTGTTCGCGCTCTTCCAGGGTTTCACCGATGCAGAGAATCGGGCTAAGGCCGGCCTGACGGGCCACCTCGTATTTCTCGGCCACCAGCTGATCATCCTCACCGTACAGGGTACGGCGCTCGGAATGGCCGACGATGACATACTTGCAGCCGAAATCGAGCAGCATGGCGGCGGATATTTCACCGGTGAACGCGCCCTTGGGCTCGGTACTCAGGTTCTGGCCGCCCCAGGCAATGGGCGTGCCCTCGAGCTGCTGCTGGACGTCGGCCAGGTAAACAAAGGGTACACAGACCGCCACTTCCGCACTTTTGACCTCACCGATTCCGGCCTTGATACCGTCCAGCAAAGTCTTGTTGTCGGCGCGGGAACCGTTCATTTTCCAGTTTCCGGCTATCAGTGGCTGACGCATGCCTCTCCCCTTGTTGTGCTGTTTGACTATATAAAAGAGCGCGAAAGCTTACCGTCCAGACGGCAATAAATCAATGAAAAACCGGGCGATTTGCCCGGTTGACGGGGGCTGGCGCCGGTTTCAGCCCGGGCCGAGCGCCTGTTCCACCACACCGGCCAGCTCCCGGGCGACCCGGTCCACCTGCTCGGCATCCTGGCCCTCGACCATGACCCGCAGCAGCGGCTCGGTACCGGACGGCCGCAACAGCACCCGTCCGCGAGAGGCCAGCTCCGACTCGGCCGCCTCCACCGCTGCCTTGACCTCTGGCCGGGCCAGCACGTCGACCTTGCTTGCCAGCCTGACATTGATCAGCAGCTGGGGATATTTGTGCATGCCGGAGACCAGTTCGCCCAGTGACTTGCCGGATTCGACGATCGCGGCCAGCACCTGCAGGGCGGCGACGATACCGTCGCCGGTGCTGGTTTTGTCCAGGCAAATGAGATGACCGGAAGACTCGCCACCCAGCTCCCAGCCCCGGCCCTGCAATTGCTCCATGACATAGCGGTCCCCGACCCTGGAGCGTACAAAAGGGATCCCGGCTGCCTGCAGCGCATGTTCCATGCCCAGGTTGGTCATCAGCGTACCCACCACGCCGCCATGCAGTCGCTGCATCAGCTGACGATGGGTGGTGATCACATACAGCAGTTCGTCACCATCGATAATTCGGCCCTCGTGATCGATCATCAGTACCCGGTCGCCGTCACCGTCAAAGGCGATGCCGAGATCGGCGCCCTGCAGCTGGACATTCTTACGCAACCATTCCAGGTGCGTGGAACCGCAGCCATCGTTGATATTCAGGCCGTCCGGGTCGTTGCCTATCACGCTCAGCTCGGCGCCCAGCTCGGCAAATACCTTGGGGGCAATCTGGTAGGTCGCGCCATTGGCGCAGTCGAGCACGATGTGCAGACCATTCAGCGTCAGTGCATCGGGAAAAGTGCTTTTACAAAATTCGATATAACGGCCGGCGGCATCTTCCACCCGCGCGGCGCGGCCCAATTTGTCCGGGTCGGCGATTTCCAGCTCCTGGTCGATCATTGCCTCGATGGCCAGTTCGACGTCATCGGGCAACTTGGTGCCATCGGCGGAGAAAAACTTGATCCCGTTGTCCGCATAAGGGTTATGCGAAGCGCTGATCACGATGCCAGCCCTGGCATGCAGCGTCCGGGTCAGATGGGCGATACCGGGGGTCGGCATCGGCCCCAGCAAGCAGACGTTCATCCCGGCCGCCGCCAGGCCTGCTTCAAGCGCAGATTCAAAAATATAGCCCGACAGGCGAGTATCCTTGCCAATCAGTATCTTGCCGCCACCGTCACCCAGCACTCGACCGGCCGCCCAGCCAAGCTTGAGAATGAATTCAGGGGTGATCGGAAACTCGCCGACCCGCCCACGGATCCCATCGGTGCCGAAATATTTACGTCCCATAACCTCGTGGTCCTTATGCCGCCCCATGCGGGCCGGCGATATCACTATGATAAAGCAATTCTTCCGGGCTGGTCCGGGCAGGTGTTCTCAGGCCCCGCGTACCGCCCGGCACATGGCCAGCGCATCAGCGGTCTCCTGTACATCATGCACCCGCAGGATGGCCACGCCCAGCCAGCCGGCCAGGGAGGCCAGTCCCACGCTGGCCGCCATTCGCTGGTCGACCGGCCGATCGTTCAGCAACTTGCCAATCATCGATTTACGCGAGACGCCAACCAGCACCGGCTGGCCGCTGGCCACGAAGCGATCCAGGTGGCGAAACAGGCTCAGGTTGTGCGACACGGTTTTGCCAAACCCGAAACCGGGATCGATGATGATGTTCTCAGCGGCAACGCCGGCCTCGCGGCAGGCGGAAACCCGCTGTTGCAGGAACTCCAGTACTTCCTCGACCACATCATCGTAGTGCGGATCGGCCTGCATGGTCCGTGGCTGTCCCTGCATATGCATCAGGCAGACCGGTACGCCCAGCGAGGCCGCGGTTTCCAGGGCACCGGCTTCACGCAGGGCACGAACATCATTGATCATGCTGGCGCCGGCGGCCACCGCTTCACGCATGACAGTCGGCTTGCTGGTGTCTACCGAAATCGGAATATCACTCTCACGACGAATCGCCTCGATCACCGGAATGACCCGATCCAGTTCACCCTGCTCGGACACGTCCGGGGCACCGGGACGGGTTGACTCGCCACCGATATCGATAATGTCCGCGCCCTCGGCGATCATTCTGCGAACGTGCTCGAGCGCAGCTGTCGGCCGGTTAAATCTGCCGCCATCGGAAAAAGAATCGGGCGTGACATTCAGGATGCCCATGATCAGGGGATAACGCTCGGGTGTCAGTTCAATCCGCATTCTGGAATCCGTGTCGCAGCGTATGCCGTTGCCGGCTAGAGAGAAATTTCCACCCGGGGGAGTTTATCAGTTGCAGGCGTATACTGGGGCTCACAAATGATCAATCGCTTGGCATCAATCGACTGCTCCTTGACCAGATACTCCTTGATTGCGAGCGCACGTTGATTGGCAAGCTGCATCAAGCTTTCCCTTTGAGTATCGGTCAGCGAGGACAATTGCCATTTCTCCTCGGGCTCGGAAGCCAACCCGCCATCCTGAAGCCAAAGATCCGCGACAGTAGCAAAACCACAAAAACTGAGGTGCACCTTTGGCCGTTCATTCAACATTTTTACCAGCTTGTCGAGATAAGTCTTTTGTTCATCTCCCAGTTGCTGTTGGCCGGCATTAAATATCACCGGCTCGAAGCGTAACTTGTTTAAAAACTCGAACAGCTTCATCGCGCCCGTGATGGCAAGCCCGTATTGTCCATAACCAACCATGGTCAGACCATAATCGGTATAGTAGCTTTCAATAGCCTGCATGATCGATTTGTTCAGTATCTGCTTGAAGGCATCATTCGTGTTGAATTGCGGATCCATCATGTCTCCGTGGATAGGGATCTGCAGCCTGATGCTTTTGTCCTTTTCCCGCAACAGGGCAAGCGTTGCTTTCAGGGTAGTACCGTTTTGCCCGGTCAGTGCCTCGGCCTTGTCCTGATCAACTTCCAGCAAAACAAATTGTTGCAATTCCACATTTGCCACACCATTCAATTTCCCGGATTCGGCGGCCAGTGTCAGCTCACCGTTAAGTTGTCCACTTTTCACTTTATATCCGAGGTAACGTTCCAGGTACTGGCTGGTCGTACGCAAGTCGATACCTGTCGCCGATCCCCTGATATCAAAATTCGGAATGGATTTGAGCGGATGAACTGAGCCCTCAAGTTCCAGCATACCGTACTGGTTGACTTTCGAACTGAAGCTGAATGGGCTGGGCCTGTCAGGCTGAGTCGAATCCAGATCGCTAATGGAAAACGCGAGTTCATCCAGACTGAGGATCGACGGGGTGGCGAATGCACGGTCTTCAAATGTGATTTGTCCGCTTTGCTCGATACTGAGATGCTTGACACTGAACGCCAGTGACTTGCCGGTTTTCGCGGGCTTTTGAGCAGCAGATTCGGTCGAAGCAGTACCCATCAGCAACGCCAGGTGACCGGGAGCTTCCCATTCACCATTCTGTTGGCGTACCACGTTCAACCCGAGTCCAGTCAACACCACATTGCCAACGTCAATCCTTTTCAGATCGACAATGCTGATTTGATCCGATGTCAACGAATCAAACTGGGTATAGGGGTTCGACGTTTGTTGCCCTTCGTTGCCGGTTTGACGCGACAACACCAGCTGTTGCAGCTGTAACTGCGCAAGACGGATATCACTCAATGATTTGATTTGCAGGTTTTTTACGGACAGCTGCTTCCAGGACAGTAACGGCGACTGATCCCTGTATGCCAGCGCCAGGTCATTGACTGCCAGTGCACCGTTCAGTTCAAAGGGCAATGTCTTTAGTGGCTGATCTGCGGTGGCGGTATCAAACTGAGTCTTTCCTTGCCAGTTCAGTCTATCGACAGTCACACAGGGTTTCGATTGCTGGTCAACAAGACAGAACTCGCTATCCTGCAGGGTGAACGAGCGCAACCCCACTAACCAGCCTTTCTGGTGTTGCTTAGATAATGCAGGATCCGCTTTATCCTCAGGATGTACCGATTGTGTCGACCAGTCGATCTTAAGTCCCTTGAGATTGAGATCGATCAGACTCAGACGATGTTCCCTCAAGGCTTGCCAGTCAAAACCCATTTCAAGTTTCTTGAGATCGAACTTGTTTTTGCCCTGCTCAAGTTTGATGTTGTTACCAATCAGGCGCGCTTTGCGTAAGTCGAGATCGAGCTGCGCAATGCTAGCCTGATACCCCTCTTTTTTCAGCGTATAAACGACCATCCAGCGCGCAATTGGAGACACAAAAGCGACCGCCAGCGCCAGCAACAGGATCAGTGCAGCGAGCAAACCGCCGGCATACTTCAGACCGCGTCGCCAACGTTTTTTTTGAATCGTTTCGCTCATTTAACGGGTTTATCCGACACTATTTCAGGACGAAAACGAAAAACGCCCCATATCATATGGGGCGCTATTGAACGACCTGGAGTAAAAGCAATCAGTGTTCGCCAGCAGGACCACCGATCTTGCCTTCACCCTTGTCACTGCGGGCCGCTTTTTTGTCCTGTCCCTTGGAACTGGGCGTATGCGGTGGTTCATGATCATCGTCCCAGTCGGCCGGCGGCGGCGGTTCATTACCGGACATGATCGCATCGATTTGCTGCTTGTCGATGGTTTCGTACTTGATCAGGGCCTGGGCCATCATGTGCAGCTTGTCCATGTTTTCATCGAGAATGGTCTTGGCGCGATTGTAGTTACGATCAATGATCGCGCGTATTTCCTCGTCGATGATATGTGCAGTCTCGTCGGAGAGGTTCTTGTGCTGGGTCACCGAATGGCCCAGAAATACCTCGCCCTCATCCTCGCCGTAAGTCATCGGACCGAGACGCTCGGACAGACCCCACTTGGTCACCATGTTGCGGGCGATCTCCGTGGTGCGCTGGATATCGTTGGACGCACCCGTGGTCACGTGTTCGTTACCGAAGATCAATTCTTCGGCCAGACGCCCGCCAAACAGAGATGCGATAGAGCTTTCCAGACGTTCCTTGGTGTAGCTGTAACGGTCCTCTTCCGGCAGGAACATGGTCACACCCAGTGCCCGACCACGCGGAATGATGGTGACCTTGTAGACCGGATCATGCGAAGGCACGCTCAGTCCGACGATGGCATGGCCGGCTTCGTGATAGGCGGTGAGTTTCTTCTCCTCCTCGCTCATCACCATGGACTTGCGCTCTGCGCCCATCATGATCTTGTCCTTGGCCTTCTCGAACTCTTCCATTTCAACCAGCCGCTTGTTGGCCCGTGCTGCAAACAGCGCGGCTTCGTTGACCAGGTTGGCCAGATCTGCACCGGAGAAACCAGGCGTGCCACGCGCGATGATCATCGGTTCGACGTCGTCGCCGACCGGCACCTTGCGCATGTGGACTTTCAATATCTGTTCGCGACCGCGCATATCCGGTAACGGTACCACTACCTGGCGATCGAATCGGCCGGGGCGCAGCAGCGCCGGGTCCAGAACATCAGGGCGGTTGGTGGCAGCAATGACGATAACGCCTTCGTTACCTTCAAAGCCGTCCATTTCAACCAGCAACTGGTTCAGGGTCTGTTCGCGTTCGTCGTGACCGCCGCCAAGTCCGGCACCACGATGACGACCAACGGCATCAATTTCATCGATAAAGATGATGCATGGAGCATGCTTCTTGGCCTGCTCAAACATGTCACGCACACGTGATGCACCGACACCGACGAACATTTCCACGAAGTCAGAACCGGAAATAGTAAAGAACGGCACCTTGGCCTCGCCGGCGATCGCCTTGGCCAGCAGGGTTTTACCGGTACCCGGCGGGCCCACCATCAATACACCGCGCGGAATAGTACCGCCGAGTTTCTGGAACTTGCCGGGATCACGCAGGAACTCGACCAGCTCCTGGACTTCGTCCTTGGCCTCATCACAACCGGCCACATCGGTGAACTTGATGTTGACCTGGTCCTCTCCCAGCATACGGGCACGGCTTTTACCGAACGACAGGGCACCACGGCCACCGCCACCGCCCTGCATCTGGCGCATGAAGAAAATCCACAGGCCGATAATCAACAGGAACGGGAACCAGGAAATAAAGATCTGGGTCCAGATGGACTGTTCCGGGGGTTTGGCCTTGATGGTGACATTGTGCTTCATCAGGTCACCGATCATTGCCGTGTTGTCCGTTTCAGGGCTGAAGGTCTTGAAGGTGTCGCCAGACTGGGTACGACCAGTGATGTTGCGCCCTTGAATTGTGACTTCCATCACTTGTCCGCTCTTCACGTCCTGCATGAATTGCGAATAGGGTTTATCTACCGCAGGGCTGGTCGTGCTCAGGTTCTGAAACACTGACATGAGGATGATCGCCACGATCACCCACAACAGAATATTCTTGGTCAAATCGTTCAATGGTCTACCTCATGGCCTGCCATCACAGGCGTTTAATACCTAGCTGAATACACACTACTATACATTATAGCCCCTCGCCAGCAGATATATCTCCGGTGATCGGGGGCGTGATGCCTTGGGTTTTCTGACAATCAATTTGCGAAAATGTTGCTGAATTTCGCGTTTGAATTCATCCAGACCCTCACCGGTAAAGGCCTTGATCAGCATATCCCCGCCCGGCTTGAGGACTTTCTGGGCAAGTTCCAGGCTAAGTTCGGCCAGGTACATCGCGCGGGGCTGATCCACTGCCTTCATACCACTCATATTGGGGGCCATATCGGACATTACAAGGTCCACCGGCCGCTCGCCGATGACATCCAGCAACCGCTCGTAAACCGCTTTCTCGTGGAAATCCCCCTGAATGAACTCCACCCCGGCGATGGCATCCATGGGCAGCAGGTCCATGGCAATGACCCGACCCTTGTCACCGACTTTGCGTGCGGCATATTCCGACCAACCGCCCGGCGCGGCCCCCAGGTCGACTACGGTCATACCGGGTTTGAGCAGCTTGTCACGCTCGTCAATCTCGATCAGTTTGTAGATTGCCCGGCTGCGCCAACCTTCCTGCTGGGCCTTTTTGACATACGGATCGTCAAAATGCTCGGCTAGCCATTTTTTACTGGTCTTGGAACGCGCCATAGTGATTTCTGTCGTCAGTGGTTGGGAAAATCGTTACAATTGCCGCTGTTCATGACAGCCTGTTTATGCAAATGGCCCTCAAAAGTAATCAGAAACAGTTTCTGCGCCAACGTGCCCATCATCTCAAGCCGGTTGTGCTGATTGGCCAGCATGGCCTCGGTGAAAATGTGCTCGCCGAGATCGACAACGCCCTGGCCTATCACGAATTGATAAAGGTTAAAGTCAATGCCGGAGATCGTGAGGAGCGCCAGCAGCTGATCGATCAGATACTCGCTCACAGCCAGGCTGAACTGATCCAGCAAATCGGCCACGTGGCCGTGTTCTACCGGCCTGCCGAAGAACCAAAAATTCAACTGCCGCGCTGATCGCGCCCATCCAGACCGAAGATTACCAACGCCAGTCCCGCCAGGCTGTTAATTAAAAACAGTGTAGACGATATCCCGTGCAGCATACCAAAGCGTTGTTGCGCGACACTGCCCTCATTCAAGCCTGCCTGTTTGAGCTCGGCCATCATCGGCTGCAATACGAATTCACCTGTCAGAATGATCAGCAACATCAGCAGCAAAACCCAGCGACGCCATTGTCGCCAGCCATCATGCCAACTCCGGGTAAAGTGCCCCACCAGTAGCAGCCCCACGCATACCAGGCCCACATAACTCATGGCGGTGAACATTCTGCCGGCAAGCATTCCGGCCAGGGCACGATCTTCCAGCACTGAAAACAGCATTGGCGCCACGAGGTAACCGGTGATCCACATGCCACCGACCCACAGGGTCAGTGCGATGCGTTCTGGAATAGCGTAGTTCATGTCGTCACCCAAAAAATATTTCAACGCAGAGGCGCAGAGAACGCAAAGGAATTTATTTATAAAAACGCAGGATGGATCAAACGATAGCTGAGCCACCTTTATAACACACACCGTGTTGGATAATACTATTATTGGATGTTCTGTCGCTTAATTCGGGCTGCGCTACAAATCAGACCCAACAAAAAATATTTTCTCTGCGGACTTTGCGCCTCTGCGCCTCTGCGTTAAGTTTTTAAATATATTTCACAGAGACGATTTCGTAATCGCGGTTGCCGCCGGGTGCCTGCACCGTCACCTCGTCACCTTCCTGCTTGCCGATCAGGGCCCGGGCAATTGGTGAGGTGATGGAAATCAGGTTCTGCTTGATGTCCGCTTCCTGTTCACCGACGATCTGATAAGTCACTTCCTTGTCGCCGTCAATGTCATACAGTTTTACGGTAGCGCCGAACACAACCTTGCCGCCCGCATTCTTGCCTACCGCCAGCACGTCGATGATTTCCGAATTGGACAATGCCGCCTCGATCTCCTTGATTCGGCCTTCGATAAAACTCTGCTGTTCGCGCGCGGCATGGTATTCGGCATTCTCTTTGAGGTCACCGTGTTCACGCGCCTCGGCGATCGCCTGGATCACTTTCGGGCGCTGTACGCTTTTCAGATCCTTGAGCTCGACGCGCAGTTTGTCTGCACCGGCGGCTGTCATGGGTTGACGGCTCATGCACTCATCTCCTGATGCAAATCCTGCAGACAATTGACCTTCACGTTATTAAGGTTGTGCAGGGCTTCGCAGGTGGCCCGTGCCCCGGCAACGGTCGTGGTGTAACCGACCTTGTGATTCAGTGCCTGGCGACGAATCTCGTAGGAATCTGCTATGGCCTGCTGGCCTTCCGTTGTATTTACGATAAAGCTGATCTCATCGTTCTTGATCATATCGACAATATGCGGACGGCCTTCATTAACTTTATTGACCCGTTCATTCGGTACGCCTGCTTCGGTCAATACGCTGGAGGTCCCGCCTGTCGCGACCAGATTGAAGCCCAGTTCCACCAGGTCCCGAGCCACGCCGACCACGGCGCTCTTGTCGACATCACGCACACTGACAAACGCCTTCCCGGCCGCCGGCAGGGCTACACCCGCGCCCAGCTGGGCCCGACCAAAAGCTTCACCGAAACTGCGTCCAACGCCCATCACTTCACCAGTCGATTTCATTTCCGGCCCCAGCAGCGGATCGACGCCGGGGAACTTGATGAACGGGAAAACGGCTTCCTTGACTGAATAATATGGTGGAATGCGTTCTTTGGTTATACCTTGCTCTGCCAGGCTCTTGCCGGCCATGCAACGCGCGGCAATCTTGGCCAATGGCAAGCCGATGGTCTTGGAAACGAACGGTACGGTCCGCGAGGCACGAGGATTGACCTCGATGACGAATATCTTGTCACCCTGGACAGCGAGCTGGGCATTCATCAGGCCAACGACCTTCAACTCGCGCGCCATGGCCTTGACCTGCTCACGTATCTCATCCTGAATCTTTGCACTCAGGCTGTAGGGCGGCAATGAACAGGCCGAGTCACCAGAGTGTACGCCCGCCTGTTCGATATGTTGCATGATACCGCCGATAACCACGGTCTTACCGTCGCAAACCGCATCGACATCCACCTCAATGGCGTCATCCAGAAAACGATCCAGCAGCACCGGGGCATCAGGGTAGACCTCGACTGCCGTGCGCATATAGCGATCCAGGTCTTCCGGTTTGTAGACAATTTCCATGGCCCGGCCACCAAGTACATAGGACGGCCTGACCACCAGCGGGTAACCGATCTCCTCGGCCAGTTTCATGGCCTCGGGTTCACTGCGTGCGGTGCGGTTCGGTGGCTGTTTCAGCTTGAGCTTGTTGATCATGTCCTGGAAACGTTCACGATCTTCCGCCAGGTCAATGGAGTCCGGTGAAGTGCCGATGATCGGTGCCCCGGCCTCTTCCAGATCGCGAGCCAATTTTAACGGAGTCTGACCGCCGTACTGGACGATAATGCCGGTCGGCTTCTCGACTTCAATGAGTTCCAGTACATCTTCCAGCGTCAGCGGTTCAAAATAGAGACGGTCCGAGGTGTCATAGTCGGTGGAAACCGTTTCAGGGTTACAGTTGACCATGATGGTCTCGTAACCGTCTTCGCGCATGGCGAGTGCGGCATGCACACAGCAGTAATCGAACTCGATCCCCTGTCCGATACGGTTGGGGCCGCCGCCGAGCACCATAATCTTTTTACGATCGCTGGCATCGGCTTCGCACTCTTCATCGTAGGTGGAATACATATAAGCCGTGTTGGTGGCAAATTCCGCCGCACAGGTATCCACACGCTTGTATACCGGGCGAATACCCAGCTCGTAACGGTGCTGGCGAAAGACCTTTTCACTGACGCCTACCAGTTTGGCCAGACGGCTGTCGGCAAAGCCTTTACTCTTGAGCAACTGCATGCGCTCAGCAGTTAGCCCCTTCATACCCTCGTCGCGAACCTGCTGCTCGAGCTGGATAAGCTCTTCGATCTGCACCAGGAACCAGGGATCGATGGCCGTCATGTCGTGGATTTCCTCCACGCTCATCCCGGCACGAAAAGCATCACCCACGTACCAGATGCGATCGGGACCGACATTTTTCAGCTCTGCGACAATCTTGTCGACGGCGTCATCTTCACTCAGGTCCACCATTTCGGTAAACCCGTCTACGCCGGTTTCCAATCCGCGCAGGGCCTTTTGCAACGACTCCTGCTGGGTACGGCCAATGGCCATGACCTCGCCGACCGACTTCATCTGGGTCGTAAGCCGGGCTTCGGCCTGGGGGAACTTCTCGAAAGTAAAGCGCGGTATCTTGGTCACGACATAGTCAATGCTCGGCTCGAATGACGCGGGTGTTGCACCGCCGGTGATCTCATTCTGCAGTTCGTCCAGGGTATAACCCACCGCCAGCTTGGCGGCCACCTTGGCGATCGGAAAGCCGGTCGCTTTGGAAGCCAGAGCCGAGGAACGCGAAACACGCGGATTCATCTCGATGATGATCATGCGACCATCATCCGGATTGATCGCAAACTGAACATTGGACCCGCCGGTATCCACCCCGATCTCACGCAATACCGCCAGCGACGCATCGCGCATGATCTGATATTCCTTGTCAGTCAGGGTCTGGGCCGGGGCAACCGTAATCGAGTCGCCGGTGTGCACGCCCATGGGATCGAGGTTCTCGATCGAACAGATGATGATGCAGTTGTCCTTGTGGTCGCGCACCACTTCCATTTCATATTCTTTCCATCCGAGCGCCGACTCCTCGATCAACAGTTCATTGGTCGGCGAGAGATCCAGGCCGCGTTCGCAGATTTCCACGAACTCTTCCTTGTTATAGGCGATACCACCACCGCTACCGCCCATGGTGAAGGACGGACGAATAATTGCGGGGAAGCCGATCTTCTTCTGGACCTCGTTGGCCTCATCCATGCTGTAGGCCACTTCCGAATGCGGCAGCTCCAGACCGATCTTGCGCATTGCCTTACGGAAACGGTCCCGATCCTCGGCCTTGTCGATGGCATCCATGGAGGCGCCAATCAGCTCGACGCCGAACTCCTCAAGCACGCCTTCACGATCCAGATCCAGCGCACAGTTAAGCGCGGTCTGTCCGCCCATGGTCGGCAGCAGCGCATCGGGTCGCTCGGTAGCAATAATATTGCGCACGGTGGTCCACTCCACCGGCTCGATGTAAATACGATCGGCCATTTCCGGATCGGTCATGATCGTGGCCGGATTGGAGTTGACCAGGATAACTCGGTAACCCTCTTCTTTGAGCGCCTTGCAGGCCTGTGCTCCCGAGTAATCGAATTCACAGGCCTGGCCGATAACAATCGGCCCGGCGCCAACGATGAGTATGCTTTGAATGTCAGTTCTTTTGGGCATAATGGTTAACCATGTTAGTCACGATTGCCTCCGTGATGGCAATGCCGTTATGGCATCCCTTTTCACGGCAGTATTGGTCATCAGTTTTTGTGTTGCTCAATCAGGTCGATAAAGCGATCAAACAGGGGCGACAGATCATGCGGTCCGGGACTGGCCTCGGGATGTCCCTGAAAACTGAACGCCGGGCGGTCTGTGCAGGCAATGCCCTGCAGGGAACCGTCAAACAGGGATCGATGGGTCGCCTTGACGTTGTTCGGCAATGAATCCTCGTCGATGGCAAAACCATGGTTCTGGCTGGTGATCATGACCCGCTTGTCATCCAGATCCTGTACCGGGTGATTGGCGCCGTGATGGCCAAACTTCATCTTGATGCTCCTGGCGCCACTGGCCAGACCCAGCAACTGGTGACCCAGGCAGATACCGAATACCGGTACCCCGCTGTCGAGTATCTTCTGTATGGCCTCGATGGCGTAGTCGCAGGGCTCCGGATCACCCGGTCCGTTGGAGAGGAAAATCCCGTCCGGATCCATAGCCAGTACCTCATCGGCAGGCGTGGTTGCCGGGACAACCGTCACTCGACAACCGCGGTTTACCAGCAGGCGAAGGATATTGCGCTTGACGCCATAGTCATAGGCCACCACCCGGTACGGCAGGGCTTCTTCAACCATGGCAGGAACATTGGGATAACCTTCTCCGGGGTTCCAGACACCTTCCAGCCAGTCATAGGCCGTCTCGGTAGTAACCTCTTTAGCGAGGTCCATGCCCTTTAGTCCCGGAAATTCCTGGGCCGCCTTGAGCGCCTCTTTTTCATCGATATTGCTGCCGGCCATGATACAACCGTTCTGTGCACCCTTCTCTCGCAATATACGCGTCAGTTTGCGCGTATCGATGTTAGCGATGCCCACGACGTTATTGCGATTCAGGTAATTGTCCAGGCTCTCCTGGCTGCGCCAGTTACTGGCGACCAGCGGCAGATCACGAATGATCAAACCGTCGGCAAATACGGCACGGGATTCTTCGTCTTCGTGATTGGCACCAACATTGCCAATATGCGGATAGGTGAGAGTAACGAGTTGTTTGGCGTAGGACGGATCGGTGAGAATTTCCTGATAACCGGTCATGGCGGTATTGAACACCACCTCACCCACGGTCTGACCGTCAATACCAATGGACTCACCGTGAAAAATGCTGCCGTCTTCCAACGCCAGCAGTGCTGGTTTTTTCAAGAGTCCTCCCTTGCGCTCGGCGCTTGCAAAAAGCGGGAGATACCATCAGGAGTCTCCCGCTTTGCAAAATCAGATTCATTTGTCAGTCTGAGACTCGGCCCGAATCAGACATTTATAGTTTAACGAACTGCCTGACTGCCTACAAGGGACAGGCGCGTGAGCCGGGTGGTAACTACTTGATATTACGCAGACCCAGAACGTCCTGCATGTCGAATAAGCCCTTGTCATATTGCATGATCCAGTTGGCGGCACGCACTGCGCCGTTGGCAAAAGTCATGCGACTGGAGGCCTTGTGGGTGATCTCCACCCGTTCGCCGATATCGGCAAACATCACTGTGTGTTCGCCCACGATGTCACCGGCCCGAATGGTTTCAAAACCAATGGTCTTGCGTTCCCGTTCGCCGGTATTGCCTTCACGACCGAACACGGCACACTCCATCAGATCGCGACCGAGTGCATCGGCCACCACTTCACCCATGCGCAGGGCCGTCCCGGAAGGTGCGTCGACCTTGTGACGATGATGGGCTTCCACCACCTCGACATCCACTTCGTCGCCCAATACCCGTGCAGCAATATCAAGTAATTTGAAACACAGGTTAACGCCCACGCTCATGTTTGGTGCAAACACGATTCCGATTTGCCGGGCGACATGCGCGATCTGTTTTTTCTGTTCGTCGGTAAAGCCGGTAGTGCCGATGACCATACGCTTGCCGGCGGCACGACAGATCTCCAGGTGCAGCATGGTCGCTTCCGGGCGGGTAAAATCGATCAGCACATCAAACTGGTCCACTACCCGGGTCAGACTGTCATCGACCTTGATACCCAGCTTGCCAATGTTGGCCAGCTCACCGGCATCGACACCGATCATACTGCTGCCGGAACGATCGATTGCCGCACTGACTTCAGCGTGGGGGTCTTGATGGACCGCTTCCAAAAGAGCCCGGCCCATGCGGCCGGAAGCACCGGTGATTGCCACCCTGGTCATGCATTACTCCCGTTCTATACGGATAGAGGATTAAGCGGTAGATATTAGGGGGTTAGCCGTCCGGATTCAAACCGAACGGCTATTATCTTTTATCAGCGCGAGAGTGATTCAGTAGCCTTCAGGCGACGAAAACGTTTTTCACCGCCCGATCACTGTTTGCTGTCAGGACTTCATGTCCTCGAAGAATTTTTTCACCCCGTCCAGCCAGGATGCGGCTCGCGGACTGTGCTTGATGCCGTCTTCCTGCATTGCCTCATCGAGCTGCTTGAACAGTTCTTTCTGCTTGTTGGTCAGGTTGACCGGGGTTTCGACCACGATGCGGCATAACAGATCACCGACGCCGTGCCCCCGAACCGACTGCACGCCCTTGCCACGCATACGAAACTGCTTGCCGGTCTGGCTCTCGGCCGGAACCTTGAGCTTGACCCGGCCGTTCAGGGTCGGCACTTCCAGTTCACCACCCAGTGCGGCGACGCCGATACTGACCGGGACTTCACAATGCAGGTCGTTGCCATCACGCTCAAAAATGGGATGGGGTTTGACGTGTATGTGGACATACAGGTCGCCGGGAGGCCCGCCGTTCTCCCCGGCTTCACCCTCACCGGCCAGGCGGATGCGATCGCCGTTGTCCACGCCGGCCGGCACCTTGACTGACAGGGTGCGGTTTTTCTCGACCCGGCCCTGGCCATGGCAGGTACCACAGGGATCGGTAATGATCTTGCCGGTGCCCTTGCAATGAGGACAGGTCTGCTGGATAGAGAAAAAGCCCTGTTGCATGCGTACCTGCCCCTGGCCGCCACAGGTTGTACAGCTGGTCGGTGTGCTGCCTTTTTTGGCACCACTGCCATCACACTCTTCACAGGTGACATGAGTGGGAATACGAATATTGACGGTACT
>JASFNY010000004.1:0-20574 GCA_050116795.1 Thiohalophilus sp. | reverse complement strand
AGGACGCCGGGTCAACATCGCCAGCAGATTGGCGATTCGATCCCGCATTTCACGTCGATCAATAATCATATCGATCGCACCATGTTCCAGCAGAAATTCACTACGCTGGAAGCCTTCTGGAAGGGTTTCGCGCACGGTCTGTTCGATCACCCGCGGCCCGGCAAATCCGATCAGTGCATTGGGCTCGGCCGCATTGATATCGCCGAGCATGGCCAGGCTGGCGGATACACCCCCCATGGTCGGATCGGTCATCACCGAAACAAACGGAATGCCCTTCTTGCTCATGCGGGCCAGTGCAGCACTGGTCTTGGCCATCTGCATCAGGGAGAACAGTGCTTCCTGCATGCGGGCACCGCCACTGGCGGAGAAACAGACCAGCGGAATGTTGTTTTCAATACAGGTATTCACGGCGCGGACGAAACGTTCGCCGACAACAGAGCCCATCGAACCGCCCATGAATTTAAATTCAAAGGCCACAGCAACCAGCGGCAACCCTTTCAGGCTCCCCCGCATCGCGATCAGAGCATCGTTTTCATTTGTGCTGCGCTGCGCCTGGCTGAGGCGATCTTTGTATTTTTTGATATCCCGGAACTTGAGGGCATCGACCGGTTTGAGGTTGCCGGCGATTTCCTCGCGACCGTCCTCATCCAGGAACTGTTCCAGGCGACGACGGGCGCCGATGCGCAGGTGATGATCGCACTTGGGACAGACATCCAGGTTGCGTTCCATCTCGGCCCGGTAGAGTACCGCGCCACAGGCCGTGCACTTGCTCCACAAGCCTTCGGGAACGCTCTTGCGGGTACCGCCTTCGGTCCGGATGCGGGTGGGTAATAACTTGGTAAACCAGTTCATCGATGAACAACCTTGAGTTTCGTTATTGTTGCCCTTCAGCGGGCATCCATGGCCCGGCGCATCTCGCCCAACAGGGTCGTGACGGCGGTATTAATCTTATCGGCAGCGGTGATATTTTCTTCGATTTTTCGCACCAGTGCGCTACCCACTACCACGGCATCCGCCTCGGCCGCCACCGCAGCGGCGGATTCAGCATCTTTGATACCAAAGCCTACTCCTACAGGCAGTTCTGTCAACGCATGAATCGCCGAAACGCGATCCCCTACCGCTTTTGTGTCTATGTTGGCCGCCCCGGTCACCCCCTTCAGGGAGACATAGTAGATGAAGCCGCTACTGGCGTGGCTGACCACCGCCATTCGGGTACTGTCCGTGGTTGGCGAGATCAGGAAAATTCGATCGATATCGTGTTGCTGCAGGACCTGGATATACTCCTCACCTTCTTCCGGTGGCAGATCCACCGTTAGCACGCCATCGATTCCGGCCTGCTCGGCCTGTTCGGCAAAACGGGCATAACCCATAACCTCGATCGGATTGAGATAGCCCATCAGTACCACCGGAGTCTCGTTATCCTGCTGGCGAAATTCGCGCACCATGTCGAGCACATCATCCAGGGTCACATCATGAGCCAGGGCCCGCTCCATCGCCTTCTGAATCACCGGGCCTTCGGCCATGGGATCGGAAAACGGTACTCCCAGCTCCAGAATATCGGCTCCGGCGTCCACCATGGCATGCATCAGATTCACGGTGTGCTCAGGCGCCGGATCACCCGCGGTGATATACGGAATCAGGACCTTGCGACCGGCTTCACGGCGAGCCGCAAAACGTGCTGCGATACGGCTCATACGCTGATGCCCTGCTGGGTGGCGACGGTGTGAATGTCCTTGTCACCGCGGCCGGAGAGATTGATCACGATGATCTGGTCCTGACCCATGGTCGGTGCCAGTTTGGTGACATAGGCCAGTGCATGACTCGATTCCAGTGCCGGCAGGATACCCTCGATACGGGT
This sequence comes from Thiohalophilus sp., assembly GCA_050116795.1. Taxonomy (GTDB): domain Bacteria; phylum Pseudomonadota; class Gammaproteobacteria; order UBA6429; family Thiohalophilaceae; genus Thiohalophilus. The sequence continues at coordinate 18,716 of JASFNY010000004.1, read as the reverse complement.
CAGATCATGAAAGCCCTGCAGGGCTTCATCATCGTTCACCGATACATAATGCGCACGCCCCGTATCCTTCAACCAGGCATGTTCGGGCCCGACCCCGGGGTAATCGAGCCCGGCCGAGACCGAGTGGGTATGCACGATCTGGCCGTGGGCGTCTTCCATCAGGTAGGTGCGGTTGCCGTGCAACACGCCGGGCTTGCCGGCGCTCAACGGCGCGGCGTGCTGACCGGTCTCCAGCCCGAATCCGGCCGCCTCGACGCCGTACATGGCGACCGACTCGTCATCGATAAACGGATAGAACAAGCCGATGGCGTTGGAACCGCCACCCACGCAGGCCACCAGCGCGTCGGGCAGGCGGCCTTCCTGGGCCAGGATCTGTTCGCGCGTTTCGCGGCCGATGATGGCCTGAAAATCCCGCACCATGGCCGGATAGGGATGCGGCCCGGCCACGGTGCCAATGATATAAAAAGTGTTGTCGACATTGGTCACCCAGTCGCGCATGGCCTCGTTCAGGGCGTCCTTCAGGGTACGCGAACCTGACTCTACCGGTACCACGGTCGCGCCCAGCAACTTCATACGATAAACATTCATCGACTGGCGCTGGACATCCTCGGAGCCCATATAAACCACGCACTCCAGTCCCAGCCGCGCGGCCACGGTCGCGGTCGCGACACCGTGCTGGCCGGCACCGGTTTCGGCTATGATCCGGGTCTTGCCCATGCGTCGTGCCAGCAGTGCCTGGCCGACCGTGTTGTTTACCTTGTGGGCACCGGTATGGTTGAGGTCCTCGCGTTTGAGATAGATACGCGCCCCGCCGAGTTGTTCACTCCAGCGCTTCGCGTAATAGAGTGGGCTGGGACGGCCAACATACTGGCGTAATTCCTCGTCCAGTTCGGCCTGAAAATCGGCATCGGCCAGATAGCGCTCGTATGCCTCGCGTAACTCTTCCAGCGGACCCATCAGGGTCTCGGCCACGAAACGGCCGCCATAGGGACCGAAATGGCCCCGATCATCCGGAAAATGGTATTTGGGTTTAGTCTCTGCCAACGCGTTCAACCTCTGCGATAAACGATCGGATTTTATAGGCATCCTTGATGCCCTGTTGCGATTCGACTCCGCCGCTGACATCCACGGCATAGGGTCGGGCGATACTCACGGCCTCGGCCACGTTTTCCGGGGTCAATCCCCCGGCCAGCACCACCGGCACATCCAGTTTGGCCGGCACCCGGTGCCAGTCAAACTGCTCCCCGGTGCCACCGGGATGACCGCTCTTGTAGGTATCGAGCAACAGCCCGGCCATATCATGATAGCGGTGGGCCGTGGCAATAACGTCTGCCTGTTCACGCATCCGTAATGCTTTCAGATAGGGCCGCCCGTAGCGACGACATTCTTCCGGCGATTCGTCGCCATGAAATTGCAGCACATCCAGCGGCAAGGCTTCGAGTACGCGGCCGATGGCTGACTCGCTGGCATCAACAAACAGTCCTACCGAGGTAACAAACGGAGGCAATACCGAGAGGATCTCCCTGGCCTGATCGATGTCAACGGCGCGTGGGCTGTCCGGGTAAAACACCAGTCCAATGGCATCGGCGCCTGCATGGGCAGCGGTTATGGCATCTTGCGGCCGGGTTATGCCGCAGATTTTCACCCTGGTTCGCATGATCTCGAATTGTCCGTGTGATACGCCGGTTCGAAACCCGGCCGGGCGCAAAGGTTATTGATTTTACAGGTACTTAGCGTGTACTCGCAAGAAAAGGATAAACCCGTACAATTGATCTGTTCAGACAACGGTTCGTGTGGATGATTTCATACGATGACATAAATCCTGAATTGATTGCACGCAAAAAAAACCCGCCGGGGGTCGGCGGGAAATGTCAGCTATGGAGAATGCACCTTTAGCTGGTTACAGATTGCCAGAGCCATCTGATCTGCACCTTGAGCTGGATCAACTATTCCCTGCATCGTCGACTTACCAGAATGACATCACCGTAGCGGGAACAGGCAGGTCGTAGCTGTCAGGATAGGTCACCCGCATAAAATAGAGCCCATCGGGGTGTGCCGTGACCCCGCCGAGCTTGCGATCACGTTGTTCAAGGACCTGGCGTGCCCAATCAGGCTCGGCTTCACCGGCACCGATACGCATCAGCACGCCGGCGATATTGCGCACCATGTGATGTAAAAAAGCATTGGCCGAGATATCCAGGAAAATGAATTCTCCCTGCCGGTGAATATCAAGCTGGTGAATCGTTCGTACCGGACTTTTCGCCTGACAGGCCACAGCGCGATAGGCATTGAAATCATGTTCACCGAGCAGATGTTTGGCTGCCGCCTGCATGGGTGCAATATCCAGCGGCCGGTATTCCCAGCTGACCCGACGATGTAAACAGGCTGAATGGATGGCCCGGTTGAAGATCACGTAACGGTAGTCGCGTCGCAAGGCCTTGAAACGGGCATGGAAACTCTCATCGACCGGACGGGCCCATAGCAGGCGCACGGTATCCGGCAGATGGGTATTTGCGCCGCGCACCCAGGAAAATTCACTGCGTTCGGCCCGCGTATCATAGTGGATTACCTGTCCGGCAGCGTGCACTCCGGTATCGGTGCGCCCGGCACACACCACGCTGATCGGCTCATCGGCAACTTTGCCCAGTGCCTTTTCCACCACGTCCTGAACACTTGGAGCATGGGGTTGGGTCTGCCAACCGCAAAATGCACTGCCGTCGTATTCCACGCCTGCCGCGATACGCACATCATCTCCGAATTCAGATTTGAAAGTAGGCGCCGGCGATGAAACCGGCAGCCAGCAAAACTGGCCAGCCCCATTGTATCAAGCTCGGTGGAGACGGCACATCGAGCTGAACCGGCTCCGCCTTCTGGCCGGCCTGACTGAACAAGCGGGGCAGCACACCAGCCAGGTGACGAGCAATGCGATTGATACGCGTAGTTAGACCCTCGTCGCTTGCCGGTTCTGGTGCTCGCCACTGCGGAGCCTGCGACTCCACATAGTGCAGGGTCAGTGCCAGCCGCACGGCCACTCTTTCGACCGGAACATGCAACGCTCGCAAGGGAGTCAGTAACCAGAATAAGGCGGCAATCAGCTGATCGCGGGACGTGGTTGTTAACAGGATACCGGCCGCCAACAGAATTAAGACCAGTATCAGCACCCGTAATAGCCCAAGCTCAAGACCCTGGCGTGAAGGCAACAGATACTCAGGCAAGGGCCATTGCAGAAGTTCACCAGGAGAAAACCAGCCGTATATCACCAGCACGGATAACAGCAACCAGCGCAGGCGTCGCAACATGCCAAACACACGACGCCACTGCGATAAAGGGATAAAAGCCAGTGAACCGGCAAGAACCAGGGCAGCGAATATCAACTGCTCACGATTGGGACGGACCAGGGCAATGCAGAACAACACAAAGCAGCTGATCCGGATGACCGGATGCATCTACTCAGGCAATCTGTTGTAACAGCTGCTGGGCTTCCTGTTTCTGGGAATCATTACCCTCATCCATGACTTCGTCGAGGATGCTGCGCGCGCCGTCGGGATCGCCCATATCGATATAAGCCCGTGCGAGATCCAGTTTGGTGCCGACCTCATCGCCACCACCCAGATCCATATCGGCACCGCCTTGCGATGCACCGGTATTCAGATCCAGATCCATCCCGCCTTCATCGCCGGTATCGAAATCCAGACCACCGGTGTCGATCGCCATCGTACTATCATCGCTGGCGGTTTCTTCGACTGAATCCATTGACAGGGTACCTTCATCGCTACCCATATTGAAATCAAGGCCGCCCATGTCGGTCTCTGCTGTCTGGTCCTCGCTTCCGCCCATGTCCAGGCTCAAACCACCGGCATCACTTTCACCACCTGTGTCGAGATCGAAGGAGAGATCGTCTTTGGTGCTCTCTTCATCGCCCAGGTTGAAATCAAGACCACCCATATCAGTCTCGGCCGTCTGGTCTTCGCCTCCACCAATGTCCAGGTTGAGATCCAGATCGCCGGTAGATTCGCTTTCGGCTGTCTCAGTGCCGCCACCCAGATCGAAATTGAAGTCCAGTTCTGATTCGGCGGCCTGTTCCTGCGGTTGTTCAGCCGCGAAATCACCGCTTTCAAACACGCCGGTATCGAGCCCGATGTCCATCACCTGACTGTCGGACAGGCCGACCCCCGGATCCTCGCTGGCCTGCATGGCAGCAGGCGCTGCTGCTGCACCGGCAAACAACGGATTGTTCGGGGCAACATCCTTACCCATGGCCACGACTTTTTCCCACTGGGGATCGGAGTCGGCGTCACCGCCCAGTGTGGCATAGAATTCTTCGGCGAGATTTTCGAACTCCTTGCCCTTGTTATTTGCGGCGAAAAGTTCCAGTAACTTGAGCTTCAACTCCTTGCGGCCCGGCTCCTGTTCGATCGCCTCCTGGAGTCGTTCCTCGGCGGCCTCGTAACGGCCATAGGCCATGAAGACGTCCGCCTCGGTCAGCGGATCGACTTCTGAATCCTCGGTCTGGATGGCGCCGGCACCGCTGACAGCAAAGTCACTCAGAAAAGACGACTCGCCTGCTTCTGACGCCTCGCCACTGTTGGTCACGGTAGAGGGACCCCCGGAGAGAATGCTTTCCTGATAATTCCCTTCCGCCTTGCGACGGCGGCGCATCACGATCATCATCAGGATTAACAACACTACCAGGACCGGTGCAGCAACATAGATAAGTAGTTTGTTGCCCCCGAAATCCCCCACCATGCCGGTCACCATATCCATGGCGCTGTCGAAGATACCCTTGGCCATGTCGAGATACTCCTCGACCATACCCTTGGGTTCGGCTTTCGGTTTGGCCGCTACCGGCGGAGTTGTTTTCGGTTTGGGCTTGGCAACCGGTTTGGGTTCTTCAGTCTCTACCTTGGCCTGGGCGGGCTTTTCTACCGCCGGTTCAGGCGCGGTGGCTTTTTCCGGTTCGGGTTTGGCGACTACCGGTTCCTCGGCCGCCATCTTGCTGGCGGGCTCTTCTGCCACCGTCTGTCCAGCATTCAGGTCAGCCAGTTGTTTTTGCAGTGCAGCCAGTTCATCGTCCTTGATAGTGACCGAACGCTGCATACGCGCCAGCTCTTCTTCCATATCCTGCAGCTGGCGGTTGAGTTCAACGTTACGTTCACGCATTGACGATGCATTTTCACGCACCTGGCGCAATTCATCCTGCAAAGCAACGAGATCATTGCTCATGGCTTCCTGACTGGCGCCAGCACCGGACTGACGTTCAGTGCCTTCCGGTGAAGACAGGGTTAACTCGCCACCAGACTCGGCGCGAACTGGAGCTTCTTGCGCCCCGGCTTCAGCGACTACCGGCTGCCGGCCAGTGCGTTCGGCCGCGGCCTGGCGGTACTCATTCCAGGCATCGGTCTGGGCGATATATTCGTTTGCAGCCTGCTGACGGCTCATGGCGTTAAGCAGTGAAGGGTCCTCGATGCGCAGTACCTGGCCTGTCTTGAGCCGATGGATATTGCCATCAACAAAGGCCTCGGGATTGCTTTGCATCAGGGCCATCATGATCTGATAGATACTGGCCGACGGCGCATTACTTTGAAGTTTTTGTGCGATGGTCCAGGCGTTGTCCCCTTTTTTGGTAACACCGTAATCCAGTTCTCCCAGTTCCATGTTACCGGCGGGTTCACGATAATCGCTGATATCGATACGGGGTAACAGGGAGCCATCATCTACAAATGGATCTTCGTAGTGCGGACCGGCCGCCAGGGGGTCAAAGGATTCGGCCGGCGCTTTTTCTATCACTGGTTCGGGCTTCGGCTCGGGCATGGACTCGGGTTCGGCCGGTGCCTGCATAGCGACTACCGGTTCGACCTCGGCCGGAGCGGTTTGCTGCGGCTCAGGTTGCGATGCCGGTTCGGCCGGCATCGCCATCTTGGCTTCGGGCATCGGGGCCGGAGCGTAGGGTTGGGGCTCGGCACGTTCGATGGTATCGGTCGGTTCCTGGGTCACCGGAGTTTCGGCCATGGCCGGGGCCGGGGCCTGCATCATGCGTCCGGGCGGATCCAGCAGCATGGTGTATTCACGCAGCATGCGGCCATTGTCCCAGTTGAACTCCAGCAGGAAGTTGAGGAAAGGCTCGCGAATGGATTCTTTGGAGGTAACCTGAATATAGGGTTCGCCGTCACTGTCGACGACCTTGAAAACCAGCCCGCTGAGGTAGTGGGGGCGATCGATCCCGGCCCGGGCAAAGGCACCTTCGGAAGCCAGGCTGACTTTCAGCGACTGGATATCGGCGCTGGTTGGCGACAGCAAATCAATCCGCGCATCGAGTGGTTGATTGAGGGCAGAGTCGAGCTTGATATTCCCGAAACCCAAAGCCTGGGCAGACAAGGGCATCAGGATCAGGCACGCCGAAGCCAGGCCCACCAACAACTTTCGCAACATAGAAATTCTCCGGTCTGTCATGCTCCCGCTCCCCCAACCAGGCGGCAACCCTTTTTATTCTTTTAAATTCAAGTACTTATTCCAGATTTTTGGAAGATTCTTTATGAGTATGCAGTAACTATAGCTTATAAATAGTCTTTTACCAAAATTTCTGCTATTTGAACACTGTTTAATGCGCCTCCCCTGCGTACATTATCGGCCACGATCCAGAGATCCAAACCCCGGGCATGGGAAATATCCTCGCGGATTCTGCCCACCAGAACCTGATCCTGGTTGGCTGCGTCGGTCACCGCAGTGGGAAAACCCTCCTCCTGCCCTTCGTCCATCACTTCCACTCCCGGCGCCGCATTCAGCAGGGCCCGGACCTGTCCCGCGGAGAGCTTGTCACGGGTTTCCAGATGCACCGCCATACCATGTCCGTAAAACACCGGGATCAGCACCGCGGTTGGGTTAATTGCCAGGTCCGGGTCGGCCAGCAACTTGCGGCTTTCGCGAACCAGGTTCATCTCGGCCCGGCTGTAGCCGTTATCTTCCAGTGCTCCAATCCGGGCCAGGGCATTGAATGCGATTTGCCGATGATAGATTCGCCCTTCTATCGGACGGGCATTCAACAGGTTCGCGGTCTGTCCCGCCAGCTCCTTTATTCCTTCCCGGCCGTTATCGGACACGGCCTGGTAGGTCGCCACATTGATTCTTTCTATTCCCGCTGCGTCGTGCAGCGGTTTGATTGCCACCCACAGTTGCACTGCCAGGGCATCGGGGCCCGCGATGATACGCCTCTCCCGATATTCAGCAATTGCGTCTGGATTCACTTCCGGAACGACAAGAGGCACATTTGCTTCAGCACGGAACCGGGAACTGTTGTCGATGACCACACAACCGGCGCTGGTGGCATGCGGCACGTACTCGGCAGCAATTTCATCGTCGGCACAAAACAACGCCAGGGAAACCTGGGAAAAATCAAACCCGGCAACATCCCGAACCACCAGCGATTTGCCCTTGAATTCCACCCGCTTGCCGGCAGAACCGGCGCTGGCGAGAGGATAGAGTGTTCCGACGGGAAATTTACGCTGCTCTAGGAGTTCCAGCATGACCTCGCCAACGGCGCCGGTCGCCCCAACCACGGCAACATTAAGCGGTGTGGACAAACTAATGTTCCAGCAGAATGCGTAACATGCGACGCAGCGGTTCGGCGGCACCCCAGAGTAACTGATCCCCCACGGTGAACGCGGACAGATAATCGTTGCCCATACTCAGCTTGCGCAACCGTCCAACCGGAATTCCGAGCGTACCGGTCACCTTCGCCGGGGTCAGTTCCTGCATGCTGATTTCGCGATCGTTTGGAATCACCTTCACCCAATCATTGGCCTGGCCAAGAATGTCATGTATTTCGTCCATTGGTACGTCGCGGTTCAGTTTGATAGTCAGCGCCTGACTGTGACAGCGCATGGCCCCGATGCGCACGCAGATACCGTCGATCGGGATCGGCTTGTCGCTACGGCCAAGAATCTTGTTGCTTTCGACTTCGGCCTTCCACTCTTCCTTGCTTTGTCCGGAGTCGAGCTGTTTGTCGATATAGGGAATCAGACTGCCGGCCAGCGGCACACCCCACTGATCCACCGGGTAGTCCTTGCTGCGAATAAACTCCGCCACCTGGCGATCGATATCCAGGATAGCCGCGGCGGGATCGGCATTGATCTCCTTGACCGCATCGTTGATGGACCCCATCTGCCGAATCAGTTCGCGCATGTTCTGCGCACCCGCACCGGATGCAGCCTGGTAGGTCATGGGCGAGATCCACTCGACCAGATTCTGGTCGAACAACCCACCGACTGCCATTAGCATCAGGCTCACGGTGCAGTTACCACCAACATAGGTCTTGATGCCCTTGTTCAATCCGTCTTCGATGACCTGCTTATTGACGGGATCCAGCACGATGATGCTGTCGTCTTTCATGCGCAGGGTCGAAGCTGCATCGATCCAGTAACCATTCCAGCCGGCCTTACGTAACTCGGGATAAACCTTCCCGGTGTAGTCACCACCCTGGCAGGAGATGATCACCTCCATCTCCTTCAGTTCGTCAATATTGTTGGCGTCCTTCAGCGGAGGCACATCTTTGCCGATGTCCGGGCCGGGCTGACCGGTCTGCGAGGTGGTGAAAAATATCGGATCGATATGATCGAAATCCTTCTCCTCGCGCATGCGTTGCATCAGCACGGAACCCACCATGCCGCGCCAGCCGATCAAACCTGTCCGTTTCATTCTTTCACCTCATCACCAGATTGCGTTGTTATTATAAAGTAAGCCACCGGCACGCGATAGTTGCACCGTTACAGGGCCTTGACCACAGCATCGCCCATCTCGGCAGTACCGACTTTTTGTGTCCCAGGCTGATGAATGTCCGCTGTACGCAGTCCCTGGTCCAGTACGGTATTGACTGCAGACTCGATTCGATCGGCCATCTCCGGCTCATCGAGTGAATAGCGTAACATCATGGCCACAGAGAGAATCGTGGCCAGCGGATTGGCCACGTTCTGTCCGGCAATATCGGGCGCCGAGCCATGAATCGGTTCATACATCCCCTTGCCCTGTGCATCCAGTGAAGCCGACGGCAGCATACCGATAGAACCGGTCAGCATGGCAGCCGCATCTGAAAGAATGTCACCGAACATGTTGGTTGTGACCATCACGTCAAACTGCTTGGGTGCACGCACCAGCTGCATCGCGGCATTGTCGACGTACATGTGGCTCAACTCGACATCGTCGTACTCCTTGCCGACTGCCGTTGTCACTTCGCGCCACAGCTCGGTACATTCGAGAACGTTGGCTTTGTCTACCGAGCAGACCCGGTGATTGCGCTTGAGGGCGATGTCGAACGCGACCCTGGCGATACGATCGATTTCCGATTCGCTGTACACCAGGGTATTGAATCCTTCTCGTTGCCCATCATCGCGGGTGCGAATGCCGCGCGGCTGACCAAAGTAAATACCGCCGGTCAGTTCGCGCACGATCATGATATCCAGACCGGAAACCACTTCCGGTTTCAACGTAGAGGCGTCAGCCAGTTGTGGATAGAGGATCGCCGGACGCAGGTTGGCGAACAGCTCCAGGTTGGCGCGCAGTCCCAGCAGGCCTTTTTCGGGTCGCACCGAGATGTCCAGCGACTCCCATTTGTATCCGCCGACAGCACCGAGCAGAACCGCATCAGCTTCCCTGGCGAGGTTCAGGGTCTCTTCAGGCAATGGAGTACCGGTGGCATCATAGGCTGTACCGCCAACCAGCGCTTCTTCCAGTTCAATGTCCAGTCCATCTTGCTGCAGGACATTCAGCACCTTGACCGCTTCGGCCACGATTTCCTGGCCGATACCGTCTCCAGGCAGAATCAGAATCTTCTTTGTCATTATTCGTTTCCGTTATAACTGTTGTGTATTGAAAAGCCAGGGCCGTTGTAGTCGTTGCTTTTCTTCATAGGCGCGAATGTCATCGGCATGCTGTAAGGTCAACCCGATATCGTCCAGCCCTTCCAGCAAGCGTTGCTTGCGATAGGCATCGATCTCGAACGGAATACTTTCACCGTCGGGCGTGGTTATCGCCTGCTGCTCAAGATCGACAGTCAGTTGATAGCCTTGTTCGGCCTCGACAGCCTTGAACAGGCGATCGACCACCTCACCATCAAGCACGATGGGCAAAATGCCGTTCTTGAAGCAGTTGTTATAAAAAATGTCGGCAAAGCTCGGGGCAATGATCACCCTGAAGCCGTAATCCAGCAATGCCCAGGGCGCATGCTCGCGAGAGGAGCCGCAACCAAAGTTGTCGCGTGCCAGCAGGATCCTGGCGTTTTTATAGCGCGGCAGGTTGAGAACAAAATCCGGGTTGACCGGACGTTGGCTGTTGTCCATGCCCGGCTCGCCGTGATCGAGATAACGCCATTCATCGAACAGGTTCGGCCCGAAGCCGGTACGCTTGATCGACTTGAGGAACTGCTTGGGTATGATCGCATCGGTATCGACGTTGGATCGATCCAGCGGTGCAACTATCGCAGTTAAGGTTTCAAACTTTTCCATCAGTTCATCTCCCTGACATCCACAAAATGACCGGCAATGGCTGCCGCCGCGGCCATCGCCGGACTGACCAGATGGGTACGTCCGCCCTGTCCCTGCCGGCCTTCAAAATTACGATTGGAGGTAGATGCGCAACGTTCACCCGGCTCCAGTCGATCTGCATTCATGGCCAGGCACATGGAACAGCCCGGCTCACGCCACTCGAAACCGGCTTCGATGAAAATTCTATCCAGACCCTCGGCCTCGGCCTGCTGCTTGACCAGACCGGAACCCGGCACCACCATCGCCAGCTTGATGTTGTTGGCAACCTTGTGGCCCTTGACCACGCTGGCCGCGGCACGCAGATCCTCGATGCGCGAGTTGGTGCACGAACCGATGAAAACCTTGTCGAGACGAATATCCTGGATCGGCATTCCGCCGTCATCGAGCCCCATATACTTCAGGGCCGCTTTCGCGCTTTCCTGTTTGACCGGCTCGGCAAATGAATCAGGGGTCGGCACCGTCTGGTTGACGCCGACCACCATCTCCGGCGAAGTGCCCCAGGTCACCTGCGGTTGAATCTGATCGGCATCCAGGTGCACCACTTTGTCGAATTTGGCATCGGCATCACTGTGCAGCTCACGCCAATCGGCCACTGCCTGCTCCCACAGATCTCCAGTTGGAGCAAATGGTCGGCCCTTCACATATTCGATAGTCTTGTCGTCAACCGCCACCATGCCGGCACGAGCACCGGCTTCGATGGCCATGTTGCACAGGGTCATGCGTCCTTCAACGGAGAGTTCGCGAATGGCCTCGCCACCGAACTCGATGGCATAACCGGTGCCCCCTGCCGTGCCGATCTTGCCGATGATCGCCAGCACCACGTCCTTGGCGGTCACACCGACAGGCAGTTTGCCGTCCACACTGATCAGCATGGATTTGGACTGCTGCTGAACCAGGCACTGGGTAGCCAGCACATGCTCCACTTCGGAGGTGCCGATCCCGAAAGCCAACGCCCCGAAAGCGCCATGAGTCGAAGTGTGGCTGTCGCCACAGACCACGGTCATTCCCGGCAGGGTCGCCCCCTGCTCCGGGCCGATAACATGCACGATACCCTGGCGTGGATCTGCCATGGCAAATTCGGTGATATGGAAGGTCTGGCAGTTCTGATCCAGCGTATCCACCTGCAACCGCGAGACCGGATCGGTAATACCGTGGCTACGATCCGTGGTCGGTACATTATGGTCGGGGGTAGCCAGGTTGGCATCGATACGCCAGGGCTGGCGCCCGGCCAGACGCAGACCCTCAAAGGCCTGGGGTGAGGTCACTTCGTGAATCAGATGCCGGTCGATATACAGCAGCGCGGTCCCGTCGCCGTTGTCGCGTACCACGTGCCGTTCCCAGAGTTTGTCGTAGAGGGTCTTGCCGCTCATTGTTCCCGTCCCCGTCATTACAAGTGGACAAAGTTTAGCCGTTAATTATACTATTACTCAAATTCATTATTTTCATATTATTGATAACTTTAATTCATGGATTTTGCCAATCTTCAGGCCTTCATCGCAGTCGCGGAACAGCACTCGTTCTCCCGCGCGGCTGGCCAGCTGTTTCTGACTCAGCCGGCGGTGAGCAAACGCATTGCAGCCCTGGAAGACGAGCTTGCCAGTGCACTGTTTGACCGTATTGGCCACCAGGTCCAGCTGACCGAGGCAGGCCAGGCGTTATTGCCTCGTGCACGGCAAATTCTGCTCGAACTGGAGGACAGTCGACGGGCTATCCGCAATCTGAGTGGCCAGGTTGGCGGACAACTCAGCATGGTGACCAGTCATCATATCGGTCTGCATCGGCTGCCGAATGTACTGCGCCGCTATGCTCGCGATTACTCGCAGGTCGAACTGGACCTGCAATTCATGGAATCGGAGCAGGCCTGTCAGGCTGTACTTCACGGCGACAGCGAGCTGGGTGTCGTGACCTTACCGCTCTCCCCGCCAACGGAACTGAAATTCCAATCAGTCTGGCGCGATCCGCTATACCTTGTTGTTGGTCCCGGGCACACCCTTGCCCATACACCGCTTACCGCGCAACGGTTAATGGCCTGGCCGGCGATCCTGCCGATGCGTGGCACTTTTACCCGCAGCCTGGTGGAACAAGCTTTTGCCAAACTGAACAGTGCAACACCGCTGCAGGTAAAGCTCGCCACCAACAACCTGGAAACGATCAAGATGATGGTCAGTATTGGCCTGGGTTGGAGTGTATTACCGCAAACCCTGTTGCAAGATTCTGAGCTGATTCCCCTGGAGCTGCCCGGACTATCACTGCAACGTCAGCTCGGGGTGGTTTGGCATACCGGTCGAACACTGAGCAATGCGGCCGTGGCCATGCGTACTTATCTGCAGGAGACTGTCTCACCAGCCGGTTGATTTATTTGTGCACCGATCATGTCCCTGTGATGTAATGCCATTGCAAACTCGTGGAGGAGTATGTGGAATGATTCGGACTGTTCTGTTGCTTCTGATGATGTTGTCTATGAGCGCTTGCGGCACACTTGCCGCCGGCGGCGCTGGCCGCAACAATCAACAATACGGATTCGACGATGCATCAGCCACGCCATCTGATGCCAGTATCAGTGCTAACATTCGACGCCAGTTGATCAGCGATACCGCTATCAATGCCAATGAGATTACAGTGAGTACCGATCAGGGTGTAGTAACCCTTGAAGGCCAGGTTGCAAATACCGCCATTCGGGATCGGGTGCTCTCGATCTGTAACAGAACCACTGGTGTCAGACAGGTGGTATCCCGCCTTCAGATCAATCAGGATTGACGATATTGTTCGAGCGCCGCGTCCCAGAGCTGACTGCGCAACTGCAGGCTTTGATAGGCGGTATCGTACGCTTCATCGAGTAACCTTGAATCTCCCTGGCAAAGTATATCGAGGCATTTTTCTGCCAGATGCGAATGCTCCTCGCCGTCCAGTTCGATATGGCGTTCGAGATAATAAACCAGGGTCGGACAATCCTGTTTTATTCCGCCAAGGCCATCGAGGATCTTCTGAAACATTTCCGGTATCAACTTTTCACGGCCATAAAAAAAAGCCGAAGCCACCCGGTGTAACTCACCACTGGCGGCAAGTTCGAGGTTCATCTGGACAAATTCACGTGCCCCGGTGGGAATCTCGTCATAGTCAAATTCACGCAGAAAATTCTGTATGGCACTTTGATCCACCCCAAGCTCATCCATGGCACGCAGATAGAGCGTAAAATGATCACAGGCGTTTCCGTTCTGATCCAGATCGCTCTCTTCCCCCAGCACGATCTCATTGATAAAACGAACGAGTTCCTTGTTCCCCTGTACCGGTCGCCAGGGTAACTCCAGACTGGTTAATCCTCTTTGCAGGGACTTGAGCAGCGACATGAAATCCCAGACGGCAAAGACGTGATATTGCATGTAGATAGCGATGGCTCGCGGGTCACTCAAAGAATGGTACAGGGGATGTTCGCAAAGCTCCTGTTGTGCCTGTTCGAGCTGGGTAACCACATCAATCGAAGTTTGTAAATTTACGGCTGATTTCATAACAACTGACAATCCACGTTAAAGGTATATTGAAAATTGAACATATCAGATGGAGCTCATCTGATTGGAACGACGATCCCTGTCAGACTATCGAGTCCGGATTCAAAAGCTCATTGCGAAAGCGGGTTTCATCTATCCGGCAACCAAGGTACTCGGCGATTATCTGCATGTCCTTTTCGGCATTGCCCAGACAGCTGGTTGCACCCGGCGATGGTGTCATATTAAAGATAATTCCTTTACCCGGGTTTATCTTGGCCTCGCCAAGATGCAATTTGCGATTCAGCTTGTCAATCATTACAGGCCGAACACCACCGATGCCTTTGGCAAACTCCAGTTCTTTTAGTTCCAGACCCGGAACAATCTTGCGGGCATCACGCAAGAATAACAATGTTCGTATAAAGGGAATTTCAAACAAAAAATTCTTGAAAATGTAATTGCGGACTTCCGAAACCTTGAACAGATCCCAGAGCACTTTCATCACTCGCCAATCAGGCCGAAATACTTTGAGGAATTCTCCCACGGTACGCAGGTTATATCTTTCCAACATGGGTAACACCAGCGCGGTCGGACCAAAACGGGTTTTCTCCGGTACCAGCACGTCGGGATCGCCATGGATTGCAGCAAAGGGCAGCGATTTTTTCTGCACGGTATAGACCTTGCCGTTAAGTATTCGTGGAGTGTAATAAAAACTACCCGCCACCGGCAGGCAGGAATAATTCAGGCCGTAACCCAGACGCTGCGCATATAACAGGCTGTGAGCACCTGCGGAGACCACTACGAAGCGTGCCCGATAGTTTCCGCGATTGCTAATGATTTCATAATGATCGCCTTGTTGTCGGATTTCACGCACGTAAGTAGACAGATGGACTTTCACCTGTTTGTCGCGTTCCTGCCGCGCCTGTTGAACGAAACTGTTGGAAAGTGCCTGATAATCGACAGCGGTATATTCATCAAGAACCGCCAGGGCAACAATCTCATCGTGTCGTTGTTCGACAACCCGGGGTTCAATTTCCGCTATTTGTTCGCGTTCCAGTAATTGCATCGTTGGAAAGTGTTCGCGAAATACGGAATAACGCTCGCGCAATTCGCGACATTCTTCGGCTCCAACACCCAGAACCATTTTCGGATATTTGTAAATCAGTTTGTCACGCTCAGGCAGAGACAAACAATAGTTGACCACCATGCGGGCAGTCGCCTGTACCTGCACGGCTTTCTCCAGACTGTAATTGGTTTCAATATCACCACAGTGCAGAGTCTGGCTGTTATTCCGGCCATGAGAATTGAGGTCGGCAATCGCGTCGCGTTTTTCCAGCAGACATAGCTCACGCAGATCGGTATAGCGTGCCAATTCAAACAACAGTGCGGCCCCGGAAATACCACCACCTATAATGAGCACATCATGCATCGGCCCATCCTGGAATTTTTCCCGGGTCAACATCAGCAGGTATTCCTTTCTTAAATTCAGGTTATATATCAGGAATGAATATTATATCGAAGAGTGTTACGGCAGTTTAATACCAGCAGACTAATTCGTTTCATCTGCTGGCGGATAAACGAACAGATAGACCACTAACAGACCAACAAGACTGAGCAGCGCAGCCAGGCTATACATAATCACCGGCCCGGCCGAATCATAAAGATACCCGCTGTAGAAGCTGCCTATCGCTCCCCCGGCACCAAAACTGAGACTGCTATACAGCGCCTGTCCTCTACCCTGGTGACGTCCACTGAAAAACAGGTGGATCATATGAATTGCTGCCGCATGATAGATACCGAAACTCGCCGCATGCAGCAGTTGTGCGAATATCATTATCAACAACCATTGGGGGAACAACCCGATCAATACCCAGCGTAAACTTGCCAGAAACAGACTTAACATCAACAAGTAACGTAAACCGAAACGCGGCACCATTCGATGCATCACCAGGAAAATCCCTACCTCAGCCAGGACACCCAGTGCCCAGAGCAAACCAATATCGCTCAGGGCGTAACCAGACTCCTGCATATATATAGAATAAAAAGTGTAATAAGGACCATGGCTGGCTTGCATCAAAAAACAGGCTGTCAGGAGACCCGCTACTGCCGGCTTGGCAAGCACCTGGCGTAGCGGACGATGTTCCAGATGCATATGCCCGGCAGCCTCCTCCGGCACAACGATACTGCTGAACCAGATGGCGGCGAACAGAATCAAAAGGACCATGGGCAGCCATTGAATTGCCTGACCTTCCAGCGTGTAACCAACCCCCCATACAGAGAGTATGAAACCAATTGAACCCCACAGGCGTATAGAACTGTAACGATGGACCTGTCCGGACAGATAACTGAAGGTAGTGGCCTCAAACTGGGGTAACGCCGCATTCCAGAAAAAACTGAACACTGCCATCACCAGGGCCAGCCACCAGAATGATGAAGCGATATACACTGCAGCGAAGGACAGCACTGCGAGCAGACTGCCTAGTTGAACAATCTTCATCCGGCGCCCGGTATGATCGGCAATCCAGCCCCAGATATTTGGCGATACAATCTTGGTCGCCATAATAATCGCCATCAGGCTGCCGATCGCACGAGCATCGAAACCTTCCGATTTCAGATACAGGCCCCAGTAAGGCACCAGCGCGCCCAGGCTGGCAAAATAGAACAGATAAAACGCGGATAAGCGCCAGTATGGCGTTTGGGTGGACATCATTCAGTTCGGTCGGATTTGGCGAATGCCGAGCATCAGCCGGCTTCTGGCGGTACGATCGGGGTAGTACTCTGCACGTCACTGTTTTGTGCACGATGACGCAACAGATGGTCCATCAACACAATTGCCATCATCGCCTCGGCGATTGGCGTTGCACGAATTCCGACACAGGGATCATGTCGGCCCTTGGTAACAACCTCGATCGGGTTACCGGATGTATCAATACTTTTGCCGGGCAGTCGCAGGCTGGACGTCGGCTTGAGTGCAATACTCGCAGTAATTGCCTGGCCGCTGGAAATTCCACCCAGCACACCACCCGCATGATTACTCAGAAATCCTTCGGGAGTCATTTCGTCCCGATGTTCGGTTCCCTTTTGTTCCACCACGGCAAACCCGGCACCGATTTCCACTCCCTTGACGGCATTGATACTCATAAGGGCATGGGCAAGATCGGCATCCAGTCGATCGAAGACAGGCTCTCCCAGTCCAGGCGGCACTCCTTCGGCCACCACATTGATGCGTGCTCCAATGGAATCACCCGATTTGCGCAACGCGTCCATATATTCTTCCAGCTCCGTGACCTTGCCGGCATCGGGAAAGAAAAACGGGTTGGTTTCCACCGCATCCCAGTCAAAGGCTTCCGCACGAATCGGACCGAGTTGACTCATATACCCGCGAATCAGGACGCCGAGATTATCCGCCAGATATTTCTTGGCAATCGCACCGGCCGCCACACGCATTGCTGTCTCGCGTGCCGAGGAGCGTCCGCCACCGCGATAATCCCGAAAGCCATACTTCTGCTGATAGGTGTAATCCGCATGGCCGGGACGAAACTGGTGCATGATCTCCGAGTAATCCTTGGAGCGTTGATCCGTGTTGTGAATGATCAGGCCAATCGGGGTCCCGGTTGTCTTCCCCTCGAACACGCCGGAGAGTATCTGGACTTCGTCAGATTCCCGTCGTTGGGTTGTGTGGCGGGTTTTACCCGGCTTGCGTCGATCCAGGTCCCGTTGCAAATCGGCCTCGCTCAGGGCCAGGCCGGGCGGGCAACCATCGACAATACAACCGATAGCCGGACCGTGGCTTTCACCGAAGCTGGTGATAGTGAATATTTTTCCAAAGCTGTTACCGGACATTTTTCGAGCGTTCCAATGGGATCGATAATGCCCATTGTAATGGAACTTGACCGCTTGGGACAGATACCCATGCGTCAGGATATGATTCCACTGCGGGATTTTGCTTCGGTACCTTGAGTGGTTTTGACCCGGCTAGATGACCCGCGAATAGCGCTGTTCCTGTTTTTCCCGAAGATAGCGATCGAAAACCATGCAAATGTTGCGTATCAGCAGTTTGCCTGCGCCCAGCACCCTGATGCCACGTTCATCGAGTGACAATAACCCGTCCCTTTCCATTTCAGCCAGGTCTTCAAGTTCGGTTGCAAAATAATCAGCCACCCGTATACCGAACGCTGCTTCAACTGCAGAGAAGGACAAATTGAAATGACAGATCAATTGATTAATTATTTCACGACGCAGCATATCGTCACTATTCAGATGCAGTCCCCGGAATATAGGCAGTTCGTCCTGATCAATACATTGAAAATACTCATCCAGGGTTTTGACGTTCTGACTGTAACTGTCCGCCACTTTTCCGATTGCCGTCATACCCATGGCCACCAGATCACAATCTGCATGGGTCGAGTATCCCTGGAAATTACGGTACAGGGTACCGTTACGTTGAGCGATCGCCAGCTCGTCATCAGGTTTGGCAAAATGGTCCATGCCGATATAGACATATCCGGCAGCCGTCAATTTATCTATCGAAAGTTTGAGTATGGCCAGCTTCTCTTCCGGCGCCGGTAATTGGGCGGCATCGATCTGCCGCTGGGTTTTGAACAGCTCCGGCAGATGTGCATAGTTGAATATGGACAGGCGATCCGGCTCCAATGACAGAACCTTGTCCAGAGTGCGACTGAAACTCTCGACACTTTGCAGT
>JASFNY010000003.1:0-22509 GCA_050116795.1 Thiohalophilus sp. | reverse complement strand
CTCTTGCAGCAAGTCACGGCGATCGCGCCCCCCGAGCAGGGCTCGTTCTGCCTGAGCATCCGGATAACCCAGTTCGATTCGTATTAAAAACCGATCCAGCTGTGACTCGGGAAGCGCGAACGTGCCGATCTGGTAGGTTGGATTCTGCGTAGCAATAACAAAAAACGGATCAGGCAATGCTCGAGTCTCACCCTCAATAGTGACCTGCCGTTCTTCCATTGCCTCAAGCAGCGCACTCTGGGTTTTGGGTGTAGCGCGATTCACTTCATCGGCCAGGATTAACTGCGCAAAAATCGGACCGGGATGAAATTTAAACTCGCCGCCTGACTGTTCAAATACCGAGACGCCCAGAATATCCGCAGGTAGCATGTCACTGGTAAACTGTATACGGTGATACTGCAGACCCATTACGGCGGCAATTGCATGGGCCAGTGTGGTTTTGCCCACACCGGGCTGGTCCTCGATTAACAAATGACCTCTTGCCAGAAGACAGGTTACCGCCAGCCGAATGGCCTGCGGCTTGCCGACGATAATTTCTTCAAGCTCTGAAATGGCCTTTTGCAGGGGCCGAATATCGGGTTTCACGGGTGAGTCCATTGGCATTTTATTCAACGTTTCTGATTGGTCCGAACACTATTATATATTAGGCACATCCCCGCCATCAGTCATTTCCAGAGAGCCACGTCAAGAATGCCAAAAATCTTCCATCAATTACTTCTACTGTGCCTGGCAGGATTGCTTACCGGTTGTGGATCTTTCTCCTATTACATTGATGCGATCAATGGTCATGCCGAGATCCTGAATAACCAGCGGCCTGTCAGCGAAGTGATTGACTCACCGGAGACCCCGGAAAGTGTGCGTAATGCCTTGCGTAACTTCCAGGAAGCGCGCCGCTATGCAGTTGAAAAACTCTATCTACCAGACAATGACAGTTACCATTATTACACTGACATAAAGCGGGACTATGCGGTATGGAATGTTGTGGCAACACCTGAATTTTCCGTCGAACCAGAACAGTGGTGTTTTATATTCGCCGGCTGTTTCAACTACCAGGGATTCTTCACTGAGCAACAGGCAAAACAATTCGCCAATAAATTGAACCACCAGGGGTATGACACTTACGTGGCCGGCTCACGAGCGTATTCGACTCTGGGCTGGTTCGACGATCCACTACTCAACACCATGCTGTTACAGAACGAAGCCAGTCGTATCGGTATACTCTTTCACGAACTGGCCCATCAGAAACTGTACCTGGATAATGATCCCGCGTTCAGCGAGGCCTTTGCCGTATTTATAGAACAGGAAGGTGTGAGTCGCTGGCTTGCAGCCCGGGTCGAGTCTGATGCTCTCAAACAATATCAACAAACCCTTCAGCGAAGGTCGCAATTCCACTCGCTATTACTTGCAACACGCAACTCGCTTGACAGGCTGTACAAAAGTGATCTGTCGGAGTCGAGCAAACGTGAAAGGAAAAACCAGCTGTTCGAACAACTCAAACTGGACTACGCCAAACTGAAAACAGGCTGGGGTGGCTATGCCGGCTATGATAAATGGATGGGGCAGGCATTGAACAATGCTCATCTTGCCCTGGTCGCAACATATCGAGAACAGGTCGATAACTTCCAATCACTGTTGACCCGTCTCAACGGTGATTTACCCGCCTTTTATCAAGAAGTGGAGCGAATCGCCGCACTGCCCCTGAAGGAACGTCACGAGGCACTGGTTCGGCAATAAAACGATGATCTACAGTTGATCAGAACTGCTGATCAAATCATGGATCAGCTTTTTGATTGGCAAAGGTGTATCGGAAGGTGCCATTTGTCGCTGCATTTCATACACGGCCTGTTCCATGGCCTTGAGTTTTTTTGCGAGCTTGTAAGCCGTGGGAAAATAATCGCCCGGGACATGCTGTTTGAGACGCACTGCGGCATCATGCGAAAGACGCAGCAATTCAGACAAGTCAGCCAACGCGTCGACCGTCTTTTCCAGAGATTCATCGTCCCGAATCATAATCCTGCTCCTGTATCTTCGTGACCGCAGTTGGCGTCGATGGGGTACGCTTTCGGGGTCATAAAGTCACAAATCGATACTTCTACTTCATGTTTTAGTCGCTAGATTAACAGGATACCAGCAAAAATGTGAAATTGGTCACACTATATTTGTGTGGGTATTATCTGTAAGGTGGTGAAAACTGGAAATAAAAAGGGGCGGCCTTGGCCGCCCCGACTGCTTACTGCTTTGTGATTATTTTTATTACTGGCGGGCTATACCGTGAATTTCTTCAGTTTCTTCGGTACGCCGACATTCTTCAGCCGCACATATTTGGGTAACCCATCCTTGTAGGGCGGATAATCCTCACCCTTGATCAGCGGCAGCATGTAATCGCGGCACTTCTTGGTAATCCCGAAACCGTCGGCAGTGATGAAGTTTTTGGGCATCATCTTCTCGACGTTCGCTACCTTCGACAGCGGAGCCATACCGACCTTCCACTTGAATGGCTTATTGGAAATGCGATCGACCGTCGGCATTACTGCGTTGTGTCCCTTGATGGCAAACTGCACGGCCGCCTTGCCCATGGCATAGGCCATGTCGACATCGGTCTTGGAAGCAATATGTCTCGCTGCCCGTTGCAGATAATCGGCCACGGCCCAGTGATTCTTGAGTCCGAGTTCGGAGCTGATCATGTCGGCAATAACGGTTGCCGCGCCACCCAGCTGGGCATGACCGAAGGCATCCTTGCGTCCAGACTCGGCCAGGAAGCGGCCGTCAGGCCAATGAACGCCTTCGGAGACCACAACCGAGCAGTAGCCGTATTTTTTGACCATCTGATCGACCTTGGCCAGGAACTTCTTCTGATCGAATTCAACTTCGGGGAACAGAATGACAATCGGGATCTCGGTATCTTCACTCGAGGCCAGACCGCCGGCGGCGGCAATCCATCCGGCATGCCGACCCATGACCTCGACAATAAAGACCTTGGTTGAGGTCTTGGCCATGGAATGAACATCGAAACTGGCCTCACGGGTCGAGACAGCAATGTACTTGGCCACGGAACCGAAACCCGGGCAGTTGTCGGTTATCGGCAGGTCATTGTCAACCGTCTTGGGTACATGGATCGCCTGTACCGGGTAACCCATTGTCTCGGACAACATGGAAACCTTGTGACAGGTATCGGCCGAGTCACCGCCACCGTTATAAAAGAAATAACCGATATTGTGTGCCTCAAAGACCTCGATCAAACGTTCATATTCACGGCGATTGGCTTCCAGGCTTTTGAGTTTGTAGCGACATGAACCGAATGCGCCGGAAGGCGTATAACGCAGCGCCCTGATGGAGGCGGCCGACTCCTTGCTGGTATCGATCAAATCCTCGGTCAGGGCACCGATAATTCCGTTACGTCCTGCATAGACCTTACCGATCTTGTCCTTGTGCTTACGGGCCGTTTCGATAACCCCGGCCGCACTGGCATTGATGACGGCGGTTACGCCACCGGACTGTGCATAAAAGGCGTTTTTCGGTGGTTCTTTCTTGACGCTTCGGGCCGCGGTTTTTTTCTTCGCAACCTTCTTCTTGGCTTTTTTCTTGGTAGCCATAACATGCTCCCTTATTTAACTGGATATAGTGGAAATCTATTTTTATATAACGTTAAAACAGCAATGCCTGCGCAAGGCAGGCATTGCAGAATTTTCCTCAAACAGGCAACTTGATATCACACTGAACCAGATCCATCGAATACGAGTGGTGCTTCAGGCTGATCGCATTGATCATGCTGTTCTCTATACCGGTCAAGCCCGGATTCTGGCTCATGATTTCGTTTCCCTCGGGACAAACGGACGTCAAGCATAGCGCAATGACGTCCAAAATGCATGGCGCCTATTCTGGGAAGCTGGCGTGCAGATGCAAGTGAACTTTTATATAGGCGACAAAGCGGGATTTATGGTAGCTCGCCCGAGACCATGCTTTTTTGTTGCAAAATCGCCAGCCGGCTCTCAAGACGGGCACTATCATCGCGCAACCGATCCACCTCGCGCCCAAACATTTCCACGTCTTCGCGAAGCGCCAGGTCGCGGCTCTCATGCTGCAGGTATTCAGCCAGATTATTGCCAAGAGCGCGACGGGCCTGGCGACTCCATTGCTGCAGCCCACGAACCAGGTCACCGAACTGGTGGGCGATGATGTCACCACTGTAGTGGCTCAATAACTCTTCCCAGTCGATATCCATTCGATCCAGCAGACGCTTGAAGGCCTGACCGGTTTCCACATCACCACGTATCGTCACTTCACCGCTAAACAGGACCCGATGGGCATCACCGAAACCGAGCTCCAACAGTGCCAGCGGAGTGCCACTGATCATCGTATCGGGCTCTATTGCCGAGACGCTCATTACCTGAATGCCCTCGGTTCCCGGCAGTAGTGTCAGGGTCAGGCCTGTTCCACGCAGCTCAAGTGCAATGACTTTCCCTTCGAAAATCCGTAACTGTTCAAATGCCTCCGAATCCAGGCGCAGCACTCGATTTAATGCGGTTTCCATAGCCGCTTCGATCAGGGTCACGGCTTCAGCCTGTAAACTCATAGCTCGAACCGCTCCTGCCAATGCTGCATCGTGACTCTGCTTTGATCATCGTTGACCCGGATCACCAGGCTACTGGCAAGCTTGTCATGCAGCGCCTGCTTGCGCTTGTCAAAAGCCGCCCAGACAAATCCCAGGTAAAGCGGCAGAGCAGACAAAATATAACCGAGCGCACGAATCACGGCCTGTCGCAGTGACAGGGGTTGCAGGGTCCGCGCATCAACCACCCGGCAATCCATCAAGATTTTTCCGGGAGTCGCCTGCCAGCGTCGCCAGCAATAAACCAGCAAAGCAAAAGGTAGAAGGTAGGTCAGTAACAGATCGAGTACGCCATAGGCCGACATATCACTGCCACTGCCAAGCCACCAGTTCAGGTAGCCTCCGCCGTAAGTCCACACCAATATCGGCAGGATCAGTGCAGTGTACAGAGCAGCATCGAGCAATAATGCGGCAAATCGCCGCCAGAAGCCTGCGTAACTTACCTCGACTGCAACGTTACTCATAGTTTGATTCCCCGATGCAGTGCCACAATCCCGCCGCTGAGATTGAAATATTCACAACGTTCGAAGCCGGCTGTTTCCATCATACCCTTGAGGGTCTCCTGATCCGGATGCTTGCGAATTGATTCCGCCAGGTAACGATAACTGTCCGGATCATTGGCAAACAGTTTACCAAGCAGGGGCAATATCTTGAATGAGTAGGCGTCGTAGAGCGGATTGAGCGGTTTTATCACGGGCTTGGAGAACTCCAGCACCAGCAGCGGTTTACCCGGCTTGAGAACCCGGAACATGGAACGCAAGGCCGCATCCTTGTCGGTCACGTTACGCAGCCCGAAAGCGATCGTGATCGCATCAAAATAATTATCGGGAAACGGCAGGCACTCGGCATTGGCCTGGACATACTGTACGTTGCCAACAATACCGTCATTGATCAGCCGATCCCGGCCCATGCGTAGCATGGAATCGTTGATATCGGCCAGCGTTACCGAGCCTTTGGGACCGACCATGCGCGAGAATTTTTCTGCCAGATCACCGGTGCCACCGGCAAGATCCAGCACATGATCGCCGCGCCGCACACCACTCATATCGATGGTGTAACGTTTCCAGAGTCGATGGACACCCATCGACATCAGATCGTTCATCAGATCATACTTGCCGGCAACCGAATGAAACACACCGGCAACCTTGCGCACCTTCTCCTCGTAAGGGACTTCCTCATAACCAAAGTGAGTGGTTTTTTTCATCAGATTGTCCCTCTTGGTGCGTATACCTATACCTGCCGGTTATTTCTGCAGATGCTCCGGCTCGGGGCGCTCGACACCCGCTTCCTTGAGCCGATCCAGATATCTCTGCCACAGCTCATCGTGATTCTGACCAAGATTATACAGGGTATCCCAGGAATAAATTCCTGTGTCGTGGTTGTCGTCGAAATAAAACTGGACGGCATAATTGCCGACCTGTTCGATACGCTCGATGTTTACATCCTGCTTACCGATTTGCAGTTTTTCCTGACCGGGGCCGTGACCCTGCACTTCTGCCGAAGGTGAATAGACTCGCAGGTATTCTGTAGGCAGTTCGTAGCGGCTGCCATCATCAAACGCGATCTCCAGAATATGCGAATTCTTGTGCAGGTTGATTTCGGTTGGTTTGGGATTACTCATAGTAATAACCTCGTGTGAATTTGTTGCTGTTGCGCCGAGCAACTACAGAATGTAACGACTCAGATCTTCGTCATCGGCCAGGCTGGCCAGGTTTTCATTCACGTATTCCGCGGTGATTTTGACCTGTTCGCCGGCATGGTCAGACGCTTCAAAGGAGATTTGTTCCAGCAGCCGCTCCAGCATGGTATGCAGCCGTCGGGCGCCGATGTTTTCAGTGCGTTCATTCACCTGCCAGGCGATTTCGGCCAGGCGATGGATCCCTTCATCGGTAAATTCCAGTGTCACATCCTCGGTATATAACAAGGCGCAGTACTGTTCAGTCAGCGAGGCATCGGGCTCGGTGAGTATACGGACAAAGTCCTCCGTGGTCAGCGGTTCGAGTTCCACGCGAATCGGGAAGCGCCCCTGCAGCTCGGGAATCAAATCCGACGGTTTGGACAGGTGAAACGCGCCAGAGGCGATAAACAGAACATGATCGGTACGTACCATGCCGTACTTGGTACTGACCGTGGAACCCTCGACCAGTGGTAGCAGATCCCGCTGCACGCCCTCACGTGACACATCGGTGCCTGATGTTTCACTGCGCTTGGCAATCTTGTCCATCTCGTCGAGAAACACGATGCCATGCTGTTCGACGTTTTCAACTGCCTTGATCTTGATCTCTTCCTCGTTGACCAGCTTGGCAGCTTCTTCGTCAGTCAGCGTTTTCAGCGCCTGGCGAACGGTCATTTTGCGTGTCCTGGTGCGCTGACCCGACATGTTCTGGAACATGCCCTGCAACTGGCTGGTCATTTCTTCCATGCCGGGCGGCGCCATGATCTCGACACCCATCGCCGGGGTGCTGACCTCGACCTCGATCTCCTTGTCATCCAGTTCGCCCTCGCGGAGTTTCTTACGAAATTTCTGTCGCGTGGCATTTTCCTGTTCGGTGTCGGGCTGGGTTGCCTCGCTACCGAATCCGAAGCCGCCCGAGCGGGGCGGGGGCAGCAAAATATCCAGCACCCGTTCCTCGGCAGCATCGGATGCGCGGTGACGCACCTTGTCCATCGCCTGCTCGCGGGTGATCTTGATTGAAATCTCCACCAGATCCCGAACGATGGATTCAACATCCCGACCGACGTATCCGACTTCGGTAAACTTGGTTGCCTCGATCTTGATAAATGGCGCATTGGCCAGCCGCGCCAGGCGCCGGGCGATTTCCGTCTTGCCGACACCGGTGGGACCGATCATCAGAATGTTCTTGGGGGTGATCTCGTTTCTTAATTCGGGATCGACGCAGCTTCGCCGCCAGCGATTGCGCAGCGCTATGGCGACCGCACGTTTGGCGGCGGACTGGCCGATAATGTGTTTGTCCAGCTCCTGGACAATTTCTCGCGGTGTCATCTGGGACATGCTGTGCCTTAAAACGGTTCTGGGTTCAGACGTCGAGCGTTTCGATAACCAGATTATGATTGGTATAGATGCAGGTATCGGCGGCGATATTCAAGGCCTTTTCGGTAATGCTGCGGGCATCCAGCTCGGAATTTTCCAGCAGGGCACGGGCCGCCGCCTGGGCATAGGGTCCGCCGGAACCGATCGCCACCAGATCGTGTTCCGGCTCGATCACATCACCGTTGCCCGAGATCACCAGCATCGCCTCCCGGTCGGCGACCACCAGCAGGGCCTCAAGCCGCCGCAGGGTACGATCGGTGCGCCAGTCCTTGGCCATCTCCACGGCGGATCGCACCAGGTTGCCGGAGTGTTTCTCCAGCTTGCCCTCGAAGTATTCAAACAGGGTAAAGGCGTCGGCCGTGCCGCCGGCAAATCCGGCCAGCACCTTGTTGCTATAGAGCCGTCGAACCTTGCGGGCATTGCCCTTCATGACCGTGTCACCGAAACTCACCTGGCCATCGGCGCCGAGTACCACCGAATTGTCGCGCCGCACGCAGAGTACCGTCGTGCCGTCGAACTGTTTCACCGCTCGCTCCTGTCGCTTGTCGGGCCGGGCATTGTACACCAGCCCGCCAGCCAATAAACCCTGCGGCTCATGAAGGGATTTTGGTGGCAGCCAGCGGCCGCCGGAACCAGGCCGTGGCACCGGCCGCGGTGACGATACACCAGACCGCAAATACCGCGCCTGGCAGGGCCGTCTCGGGCTGATTCGGGAAATGGGTAAGCGCCAGAACCACGCCCATGCCGGCATTCTGCATACCAATTTCGATAGCCAGGGTCAGACGGCGTCGCCGATCAAAACCATACAGCCGTGCCAGCCCCCAGCCACCGGCATAACCGAGGGCGTTGAGCAATACCACCAGGCCCAGCACCAGCAGTCCATGTTCCTGGAGCGCCTTGGCGTTATGACTGACCGCGCTGGCGGTGGCATAGGCGCAGATAATAATAATGGCGATCGCCGCTATCCCCGGGGCAATTTCCCGCGCCCGTGCCAGGTGCCTACCCAGGTAGGGTTGCAACCATAACCCGAGTCCGATGGGCAGTACGACGGTAAACAGGATAGTGCGCACCATGGCCATCAGCGGTACCGGGACAAACTGCCCGCCCAGCCATTCCACCAGTGTCGGGGTCAGCAACGGTGATAACAGGGTGGCCACCGTAGTCATGGCGATCGACATGGCCACCGCGCCACCGGCAAGATAAACCATGACGTTGCTGGCCATGGCGCCTGGTGCCGCGCCCACGATGATAAAACCCAACGCCAGTGCCGGCGGCAACTTCACCAGCGATACCAGGGCAAAGGCCAGCGATGGCATCAACAGGAACTGGGTCATCACACCCTGGGCGATCGGCACAGGATGACGCAAAGTGCTGCTTAGTTCACTGCGATCCAGAACCAGGCCCACCGCCAGCATGGTCGCTGCGAACAGCCAGATGAACACCGGCTTGAATATGAGAAACAGCGGCGGATGCCACCAGGCAAGCAGGGCAGAGAGGAGAGTCAATGGCGCCAGAGCATTGGCGATGAATCGAAAAATAAACATCGGGCTATTTTAGCGACGCCAGCGGTGATCACCAGCCGAATTCTCTGCTTTTATCAATCAAAACGGTGCTGCTCACAATCTCATGCATAACGCGCCCGAGCCGAACACCCCAGCAAGTTAGTCAGCAATCCAGAAGGGAGAGTCCGGTCACGTTTTAATCGGACAACCTTCGGTAAATTACCTCGCAAGCTGATCGCGACTTGCCTCCTGTTATTTTGCAGTGATATTCACGCCTGCAGCAAACATCTCTCACCTTATGACGATGTGCCTTACCCAATAACAGGCTTATACCGCGTCCGCTTGTCTTGTCAGTCAATTTATGGAGTAGATAATTATGCGTATATCGTTACTTTACGCTTCACTGGTTACGATGCTGATAGCCGGCCCGGCCTTTGCCGGCCACAACAACCCGTGGGCAACACCGGATGATGATCTGCTGATGCAGTATCACGATGAAAATCTCGAACAGAGCGTTGATACGCCCGGAGAAGACGAAATGCTGGGTATTATGGTTCAGAATGCCCGCGGTAAGCTGGATGGCTCTTTGACCAGCAGCATCGGCAGTCGCCAGGGCGGTGAGCTGCGTGCCGGTTTCGGCGCCGGCGCACAGGTCGGACGTTAATCATTCACCCAAACAACAAGGGACAGGCTTCAGCCTGTCCCTGTTATTCCTTACCTTAGTAAACAGCCGATATGCTGTTTCAGTTCAGCTGGACGCGCCGGGTGGCTGCTTGACCAGGTCGTTATCCTTGTTAGCAAGGCGTGCGATGAGTTGATCCAGGCCATTACGCCGAATCTCTTCATTAAAACTGTTGCGATAGGTAGTCACCACGCTGATACCTTCGACAGAAACGTCATAAACTTTCCAGCCCTTGCGAGTCAGGTGCATCTGATAGTTGACCGGTATGGGCTGTCCGTTCGGCGGATGCACCTCGGAGCGAACGGTGACATCATCGCTGCCAGTCTCGGCACGCACCGGCTGAAAGGTAATCAGGTTTTCGTCGACCGTGTTCTTGTTCAGGTAATCAGCCAGCGCTGTGGAATAGAAGCGCAGCAACATGCCGCGGAAATGCTTGATGAACTGGATTTTTTGCTCTTTAGTGGCGCGCCGCCAATGTTTGCCCAGTACCCAGCGCGAAGCGGTAATCAGATCGATGTGCGGCAATAGCAGCTCTTCGACCATTTGTTCGACCACTTCAGGATTGTTCTTGATCTCTTCCTGGCGGGAATTGGTCTCCTGGATCATCTCCCTGGCAACATTCTCGAGAAGCAACCTTGCCTGATCCGGATCGCTGTCTGCCGCTGCCACGGGCCGAGCTGCGACAAACACACCCAACATGAGAATCGTCAGCAGGAATGTCAGGCGATACAGGGCTGTAATGGTAGTGCTTTGGGTCATCACAAATGGCTCCCGTTTAAAATGGCCATAGGTTACGGTATGCTCCAAGCTGGGTTATCGGCCCGTCATGCCGATTCCTGAGCACCAGAGTGCAACCGGAGTGTATTATATACACTATTATATATAGTCAACCTATTTAGATTCCCGATTACGGGACCGGTTCAATATATTTTCACAGGAGAGACAGTTGTCACAGCTTGAGACCGGCCGCGGCCGTTTCCCCGGTGTCCGTATGCGCCGCATGCGCCGGGATGAATTTTCCCGTCGGCTGATGCGTGAATCACGGCTAAGTGCTGACGACCTGATTTACCCGATGTTTGTCCTGGAGGGTAAAAACCAGCGCGAGGCGGTTCCTTCAATGCCCGGCATCGAACGGGTCAGCATCGACCAGTTGCTGCGCGAAGGCGAAGAACTGCTGAAGCTGGGCGTCCCGGCCGTGGCCCTGTTCCCGGTCACGCCGTTCGAGGTCAAATCGGAGGACGCCCGCGAGGCATACAATCCTGAAGGCCTCGCCCAACGTGCTGTGCGTGCCCTGAAGGAGAAACTGCCCGAGCTGGGCGTGATTACCGACGTGGCCCTGGATCCCTTTACCACCCACGGCCAGGACGGCCTGATCGATACCAACGGTTACGTGCTCAACGATGAAACCGTCGAAGTGCTGGTCAAGCAGGCGCTCTCCCACGCCGAAGCCGGTGCCGACGTGGTCGCCCCATCGGACATGATGGATGGCCGCATCGGTCAAATCCGTGAAGCTCTCGAAGCGGCCGGCCGGATTCACACTCGAATACTCGCTTACTCGGCGAAATATGCTTCCAGTTTCTATGGCCCGTTCCGCGATGCGGTGGGATCAGCGGCCAACCTGGGTAGCGGCAACAAGTACAGCTACCAGATGGATCCGGCCAACAGCGATGAGGCCCTGTGGGAAGTTGCGCTGGATCTCGAAGAGGGTGCCGACATGGTGATGGTCAAACCCGGCATGCCCTATCTCGATGTCGTGCGACGAGTGAAAGACGAGTTCGGCGCACCCACCTATGTCTATCAGGTCAGTGGTGAATACGCCATGCTGATGGCCGCCGCAAAAAACGGCTGGCTGGAGGAGAAAGCGGTAATCATGGAATCACTGCTGGGATTCAAGCGAGCCGGAGCCGACGGCATTCTGACCTATTTTGCCAAGCGCGCCGCGCAGTGGCTCAGGGACGACTGACGGGCAAAACTCCTTTTCCAACAGTGACCTCTGGTTTGTCATCTCGCTGTCATAAGGCTATGGTTTTATGACAATATGGAGACAATCAGCTTGAAAGACCCAGATCTCTACTTCAATCGCGAACTTAGCCTTCTTCAATTTCAATGGCGTGTTCTGGCCCAGGCCAACGACGACTCGATTCCCCTTCTCGAACGCTTGCGGTTTTTATGTATCTCAAGTACCAATCTGGACGAATTTTTCGAGATTCGCGTTGCCGGTTTGATGCATCGCGCCGCACTGGAATCAACCAGTGGCAGCGCTGACAGCCTGACGCCAGAACAATTACTGACACTTATCAGCGACGAGGCTCACAAGCTGGTCGATGAGCAATACCGGGTGTTGAACGATGTACTCATCCCGGCTTTTGCCAAAGAAAAGATCCATTTTCTCAAGCGCGCACGCTGGAACCAGAAACAGGCTGCCTGGATCAAACGATATTTCAACAACGAGCTACTGCCCGTCCTGAGTCCACTGGGTCTCGATCCGGCTCACCCTTTCCCCCGGGTCCTAAACAAGAGTCTGAATTTTATCGTCGCACTTGAAGGCAAGGATGCATTCGGTCGTGACAGCAGGATCGCTATCGTACAGGCACCTCGCAGTCTGCCCCGCCTGATTCGACTGCCAACCTCCGTGGCCGGTGGCCATACCTTTGTCTTCCTGAGTTCCATCATTCATACCCATGTCAGCGATCTGTTCCCCGGGATGAATGTGACAGGTTGTTATCAATTTCGGGTCACGCGTGACAGTGACCTGTTTGTTGATGAAGAGGAAATCGATGATCTCATGCGCGCCATCAAGGGTGAGTTGTCTTCCCGACGCCTGAGCGACGCCGTACGCCTTGAGGTCGCTGACAACTGCAGCGACGATATGGCCGAATACCTCTTGAAAGAATTCAAGCTTGATCAGGAGGATCTGTACCAGGTAAACGGACCGGTCAACCTGAATCGTCTTTTGGAAATTCATAACCTTGTAGATCGGCCTGATCTGAAATATTCGCCGTTTACACCCGGCATACCCAAGCGAGTCAAAGGTCATGACGATCTGTTCGATGTGATACGTCATGGTGATGTGCTCCTGCATCATCCCTTTGAGTCTTTTGCCCCGGTCATTAACCTGATAAAGCAGGCCGCAACTGACCCAAACGTGCTGGCAATCAAGCAAACCCTGTATCGTACCGGCGCAGACTCTCCACTGGTGGATGCGCTGGTCGAAGGTGCAAGGTCAGGCAAAGAGGTCACTGTTGTTGTTGAGCTTCGTGCAAGGTTTGATGAAGCCGCCAATATCGAGCTGGCTACCCGTCTTCAGGGTGCCGGAGCGCATGTTGTTTATGGCGTAGTCGGCCACAAGACTCATGCGAAACTGTTACTGGTAGTACGCCGCGAAGGCAGGCGAATACGACGCTATGCACACCTTGGAACAGGTAATTATCATTCCGGTACGGCTCGGGTATACACCGACTATGGACTGTTTACATGTGACAAGGACATCGGTGAGGATGTACACCGTTTATTCACCCAGCTTACCGGTCTGGGCAAGGTCACCAAACTGCGCAAATTATGGCAGTCTCCATTCACCTTGCACAAACGTTTGATGTCCATGATCGATGATGAAATCGAAAATGCCCAAAACGGCAAACATGCCCGGATCATCGTCAAAATCAATTCCCTGGTCGAAACCAAAATCATAGCCAAACTCTACGAAGCTTCACAAGCGGGAGTTAAAATCGATCTTATAGTGCGGGGGATTTGTTGTCTTCGACCCGGCGTACAGGGAATCTCCGAAAATATCCACGTACGCTCGGTTGTTGGACGCTTCCTGGAACATACCCGTATATACTATTTCGAAAACGATGCTGACCCTCTGGTATACTGTTCCAGTGCAGACTGGATGGATCGCAACTTTTTCCGGCGTGTTGAAACCTGTTTTCCGATTGAAGACGCATCACTGAAAAAACGCGTGATAAACGATGGATTATTGTCTTATCTTTCGGATAATACCCTTGCCTGGCAGCTTCTAAGCGACGGCACCTATCGCAAGGTCAAGCAAGGAAACCAGAAACCCCGTAACGTGCAACGCCAATTGTTGGAAAAACTATCAGCCGATCCTGGAAGTGAGTAACAGGTTGTATATTTCAAGCTGGACGCCCAAAACCTGAAACACTCACACATGCCTGTCAAAAAGTGTCAATTTTAAGCTCATAATCAAGCAACTGCAGATACTCTTTTTCTCTGTCCAGATCGACTCTGGTCAACGCATGTTGTTCGAGCCACTCTTTCGGAAAGCTTAACTTCAATCTTGATTCCTGGGCCTTTACCCGAAGTCCTTCCAAAGTATCATGAAGTCGGCTGCGTTGCAGTTTGACTGCAAGGCGTAGCAGTATCGCCATTCGTACCGCATCTTCACGCAGCGATCCGGGCAAAGTTTTGAAAATAGCTATATCAGGTTTGCGTCGATGACTGCGCACCAGTATCGACAATATCATCTGTCCCCGCATGCTGAATCCCGGCATATCCGAATTTTCCAGCAAGTAGGCACCATGCTTGTGATATCCCGAATGCGCGATTGCCAGGCCTATCTCATGTAGTCGAGCCGCCCAGCTCAGAGTTTGTGCATTTCCAACAGGATCCAGTTTCCAGCTCTCGCTGACCTGCTCCAGCATCTTGAGCGCAGTCTGCTCGACATACTGTGCATGCTCCGCGTCTATCTGATAACGCTGTATCAATAATCCAACCGTTCTTTCGCGCACATCCTCATGGCGACGACGCCCCAGCATGTCGTAAAGCAGGCCTTCTCGTAACGCACCGTCTGAAACCAGCATCTGCTTGATATCCAGCGCATCGAACAGCGCGGACATGATCGCAAAACCTCCCACGAAAACGGGGCGCCGTTCCTCACTCAAATCTTTTAACTCAAGGTCATCAATATGACCGGCATCAACAATGGCCTTGCGTAACTGTTTCATTGACTTGCTGGTAATGCCCTGTTTACTCCAGCCCTCTGCCTGCACAACTCTCGCCAGCGCTTTCGCAGTACCCGAAGCACCCACCGTTTGCTCCCATCCCAGCTTATGACAGCGATGCGCAAAGCCTTCCAGTTCCAGCTGGGCCGCCAGCTCTGCTCGTTCAAGGCGTTCAGAGGTAATCTTGCCGTCCGGGAAAAATTCCCGGTTCATGCTTACGCAACCCATATAGAGACTTTCCAGCAGCATAGCCTCGAAACGTTCGCCGATAATTACCTCTGTACTACCACCGCCGATATCGATGACCATCCTTCGCATTCCGTCTTCGGCGAGACTATGCGCAACGCCGAGATAGATCAGGCGCGCTTCCTCCATACCAGAGATTATCTCTACCGGGTGCCCCAGGGCTGCCTCGGCCTGCACCAGAAATTCTTCGCTGTTCTTCGCCTGGCGCAACGTGTTGGTTCCGACAACGCGGACCTCTCTTTCACCCAGGCCACGCAATCTTTGCCCGAAACGTTCCAGACAGGCCAGCGCCCTTTCCTGTGCCGCTGCATCAAGGTTTCCCTTGGAATCCAGGCCAGCACGCAGGCGTACCGTCTCACGCAATCTGTCCTGCACCTGCAGGCTACGATCACTGGCCCGTGCCACAATCATGTGAAAACTGTTTGAGCCGAGATCCACGGCGGCCAGCTGGCGCTTGAATTTCTCGGGTTTGGTACGGGCAAGGATCATAGAGTTAATTTTCTCAAGCTCTGGTCAATGAGATACAATATCAAGTATGCATCCTACATCGGATTAATACCATGTCGGTTTTAGCACCTTCAGATTTGTTTCATATAAATATAATATCGAATTCTCATGAGTGATCTGTTCGACTTTAGCCGCCGCCATGACAATTATGCGGTCATGGGCAATCCCATCGCGCACAGCAAATCACCGCGCATTCATACCCTGTTCGCGGAACAGACCGGCGAACCGGTGCATTATGAAGCTATCCAGGTCGATCCGGGCGGCTTTGCCCAGGCTGTCGGTAACTTCGATGCCAGCGGTGGCAAGGGACTGAACATCACTGTGCCGTTCAAGCAGGAGGCCTGGGAGCTGGTCAACGAACGCAGTGAACGCGCCGAGCGCGCCGGTGCAGTCAACACCATCCGGTTCGGTGAAGGCAAGCTCTTTGGCGACAACACCGACGGTATTGGTCTGGTCAATGATCTGCTAAACAATCAGATCGTTATCAGGGACAAACGAATTCTGCTGATGGGTGCCGGCGGGGCAGCACGCGGTGTACTCGCACCGCTGCTGAAACAACATCCCGAACAACTGGTGATCGCCAACCGTACGGCGGAAAAAGCACGTGACCTGGCCGCGGCGTTTGGTGATCTGGGTCCGGTGGAAGGCTGTGGTTACGAAGCCTTGCAGGACAAAAAATTCGATGTCGTGATCAACGCCACTGCCGCCAGCCTGCAGGGCGAATTGCCGCCATTACCCGATACCCTGCTGGCAGAAAATGCTGCTTGTTATGACATGATGTACGGCAGTGAACCAACACCTTTTATGGTGTGGGCGGAACAACATGATGCCGGCAAAGTGCTGGATGGTCTGGGCATGCTGGTAGAACAGGCGGCCGAATCTTTTTATGCCTGGCGCGGCGTGCGCCCGGAAACCCGGCCTGTGATCGAACAATTACGCAGGGAGCTTGCGAATAACGGGTAAACGAACACAGCTCACTTGCTTATCAGATTCAATCTTTCTGCTTGTGCCTCTGGCGATATAGAAACAGGCTGTAGTAGATCACATTGACGAACACCAACCCTATTCCAATCATGATCTGCGTCTCGTGAGTCAGACCGCGAGGATAGAGGATCGGCATGATGTATTGATTGATGAATCCCCCTTCATAGGTCTGCATTCCAGCCATTTGCCTGAAGTATTTCTCTATCGGTGTCAGTGGACACATACCACCACTGAACTGGATGTAAATACCCCATAACAACATCGGCAAATGAATCCAGACAATTCTCGGCCAGCGCAACAATAATAATCCGCCTGCTGCCACAAACAGCACGAACATAAAATGCAACAGGATGGTAATTTCAACCAGCAGCAGATAAAGCGTGGAGGACATAGTCCTGCCCCTCTTTTATGTCCCGTTTGCTCAACGGATTGCTGGTACTCTGTTTGGCGCTGGCGTAATCGATATAACGGTACATCAGGTGCTCATCACGCCCAGCAGGAATCCCGAGTCGCCTTGCCTGAATAATTTTCTCGGGATGATAGCCGGTATCCTCGATGTAAAAATTATTTACATCGAATTGTTGTTGATCCCAATGTGTCACTTTTAGTCCGAGTGCCGCACACAACAGTGTCTGACCACTGCATAATTTTTCCTCCGGGCGCAATCTGCCTGAACCCTTGACAGGATTGAGGCGTTGCATGATCTTGAGGTTACTGCGAGGTGACTTATCATCGAACCAGGCGACACCCGACTTGATGAGGACGGCGTTACCTTCACCTTTTGCACTGATATTGAGCGAATCCCCTCCGCGTGCATAGTACATGTATATCGTTCCCGCCGGCATGAACATGGCGCGCCGTTTCTCGGTATAACCTTGCGAGGAATGACTGCCGCGCTCGGCAAGATAATAGGCCTCGGTCTCGATGATTCGGCAGGCCAGCCAGTAATCCCGGCCTCGATATTGATAACGGTGTCGCAGCACCTTGCCGAGCAATGCCTGCGCCAGTGCACAGGGTTCCTGATCGAAAAAGCCCGGCTTGAGGCGTGCCATACTCAGGACTGCTGATGACGGTTTTTCAATTTGACGTAGTGCTGTGCCGAATAGGCAATCGATTCACGCTCTTCATCGGTCAATTCGCGCACTTTGCGCGCCGGGCTACCCAGCCACAAAAATCCGCCCTCCAGTTCTTTACCCGGTGTAACCAGTGAGCCGGCGCCGATGATGGTATATGGATGCACAATCACTCCGTCCATAATGGTACTGCCCATACCAACCAGGCAATCGTTATGTATCGTGCAACCGTGCAGAATTACCCGGTGCCCAACGGTCACATTGTCACCGATATCAAGCGCAAAACCGCCGGGATTGTAGGGGCCGTCATGACTGACGTGCAGTACCGAGTTATCCTGGATATTGGTGTTCGCGCCAATCCGAATTCGGTTAACGTCACCACGCACGACTGTGAGCGGCCAGATCGAACTGTCTTTGCCAATGGTAACATCACCGATCACCAGCGCCGTTTCATCCACGTAGGCATCGGGATGCAGATCGGGCAGGATATTTTCGAAATCGCGAATGGCCATGATAATTAACGCATAGTAACCAGCTCTTCGGCGCTGGTCGGGTGCAGAGCGACACAGTTGTCGAAATCTTTCTTGGTCGCGCCCATCTTAATTGCCACACCAAAGCCCTGCAGCATTTCATCGGCACCCATGCCGATGATGTGGCAACCGACCACTTTTTCATCTGCACCGACACAAACCAGCTTCATGGCTGTGCGTTGCGGATGCGGACTCAACGCATGATACATGGCGGTAAAACTGGTCTGGTAGATCTTGACCGCACCACCATGTTCTTTACGTGCCTCATCTTCGGTCATCCCGATAGTGCCTATGGGTGGGTGGCTGAACATGACCGTCGGTATGTTTTCATACTCCAACTTGCGCTCTGGCATGTTGTTGAACAAGCGATCCGACAGGCGACGCGCTGCCGCGATGGCAACAGGTGTCAACTGGGCCTTGCCGATCACATCACCTACAGCATAGACACCATCGATATTGGTTTGCTGATATTCATCCACCGGAATATAGCCCGTTTCGTCATACAGGATGCCGGCGGCATCCAGGTTAAGTTGTGCAGTGTTCGGTGCGCGGCCGATGGCCCAGATCAGGCAATCGTAGTTTTCGAGCGTCACTCCGCTCTGGCAATGAATAGTGAGAGTACCGTCGTCCTGTTTATCTACTCGCTCGACGTTGACTCGGGACATAACATTGACGCCGGCATTCATCATCTCTTCCATCAGGGTCTCGCGTAGCATGACATCAAAGTCGGAGAGAAAATGATCCCGGCGCAGCAGCATGCTGACTTCGCTACCCAGGCTGTTAAGCACACCTGCCAGTTCCACGGCGATGTAGCCGGCACCGACCACCGCTACCCGTTTAGGTCGTTTTTTCAGGGCAAAAAAACCATCCGAAGTAATTCCGTGCTCCGCCCCTGGAACATCGGGCACTACGGGATAACCGCCTGGCGAGATGACAATATGATCGGCGGTATACTGTTGCCCATCCACTTCCAGGGTATGGGCATCCACAAACCGGCCCGTGCCCTGAATGTGGTCGATGTTGGAATCCTTCAGATAATTCCCGTACCAGTCGGTGATGCCCTTGATGTAGCTTTCACGGGAATCGACCAGCCTGCCCCAGTCAAAACTCTTGAGATCCACATCAAAGCCATAGCCTTGCGAATCACGCAGGCACTCGGCGATACCGGCGGCAAACCACATCACTTTTTTCGGCACGCAACCCACATTCACGCAGGTACCGCCCAGCTTGTTGAATTCGATGACCGCGGTCTTTTTGCCGTATTCTGCGGCGCGCTCGGCCGCTGACAGGCCGCCGCTGCCGGCACCGATGGAAATCAGATCATAATGTTGGCTCATAGAAAGGAACTCGCTACTACTGTTTTGGTGAATTTTCCTGAAAAACACAGGGTCTTGCCGGTAGAGACAATATTATATAGAGATCGTACAATCCTGCATCCATTTACAAAGCGCACACAGGAAACCAACCATGAGCGACTCCATCACCCTGTCCGATGATCTGATCCACGGAATCTACAACGTCATCACACAGCATGATGCCAATGTGGAAAAAAACATGATGCTGGCCCTGCAGTACCTGTCTGCCGTCTCCGGTTATCTGGCCGCGGGTTATCCCGGCAGCGACAACGAGCGCGACGAGGTGATCGATCAGCTGGCCGCCTTTGCCAAACATGTTGCCGCACAGGAAGCCCAGGATTCCGCCGCACAACAACAGCCCGCCGCAGCTGCACCAAAGGGGCAGAGTGTTGAAACCGACGATCCCGCGGTCGGTATCTGGAAACCGGAATAAGATTAAAAAAAAGGGCGCCAGAGGCGCCCGATTGATTTATTGCTGTTTTTATTATTATGAAACATTGATCCGCGTCCGTGCCGTACCCAGCACATCGCCGGTGATCCAGTGCCTGATGTCGAACTCGATCGTGTAGGTACCCGACTGGCTCGGCTGAATAATACAGTCGTAGCGTTCCGCAGAGACGGTATCCAGCTGGCTGACATTGATCGGATTGGGTAACGGGCGCCCATCCGAAGCAATCACCTGGACATTCAGACCGTCAAAGTCGACATGCTGCGGCATATAACCGGCGTTGATATAGCGCACCAGTAATCGCTGACCGACATTCATGTTCACTGCCACGCCGGGATGGGTCAGGGCCGACTGCGCACCATCCACGCCGGTGATCACGAAATAGTCCGGGTTCAGATCATTGAGCCCGACATCCCCACCGCAGGTCCCGGCCGCCCAGTCCAGGCCACGCCACGAACTGTCGATCTCGTCCACCGCCCAGATCGCCTCCAGGTCGTAGGTCGGACCGTTTTCAAAGGCCGTGCCCGGCCCTTCCGGCGGATCCACGATCAGCGCCCCGTACATCCCCATCTCTGCATGCAGTACCGTATTGGTGTGACAGTGATAGAAATAGGTCCCGGCATGCATTGGTCGCCATTGATAAGTGTAGGTGCCGTTGACATCCCAGGTGATATGACCGACGCCGTCACTCCGATACTCGGGTTCGATACCGTGGTGATGTACAGTGTGATACATCATCATGCCAACATTCAGACGGGTATGAACGATCTGTCCCTGGGTAACCCGCATCGCCGGCGAGGGAAACCCGCCGCTGCCCATGCCTCCCATGCCGCCCATCATGTTTCCGCCATCATCGACAAAACCCCACATGTTGACGGTATTGCCATCGTCCATGGTGACCGGTATTTGCATGTCGATACCCAGGTCATAAACCACGTCGGGGTTCGGATCCAGGGACGGGACATTGGCCGGAATCGGATAGACGTAACAGGCATCGCCCATTCCGCCACCGCCACCCATACCACCGCCGCCGCCATCCATGCTGCCGGAAGAGGTAGTGGTTGAACCATCACTGTAACTTCTTCTTCTACCCATGTTGCTCTCCTCCTTCCTCAGCTTGAATGGAAATAAAAGTCGGTCAATGCACCGAACATGTAGCGGCCACCGGCGGCGGTCTGTGTCATTTCGTTATGCAGATGCATCGGGTAGGCGAAATGCCGACCTTCGTTTTCGGCCTGGGCCAGGGTGTTATTGTTCACCGGCGGCCAGGCGTCAGGGGGAGTGTCATATGGATAAATGACATCGACGATCCCGCCGTTGCCGTCCAGCGGTACGATGTCTTTCTCCCAGATATCGGGCAGGATAGTGCCATTGCGCGTCAGCCACTCCATGTGGTTGCCGTGAGTATGTACCGAGTGTTGCGCCTTGCCGGCATTGATGCAGCGGATCAGGGTACGATCGCCCAGGTGTCCGTCGACCTTGGTGCGCGGATCCGCCATGCTATCGACGTCCGGATCCATGGCTCCCGGGGCGCCCGGTGGACGACCATACAAACCATTGATGGTGAAATAGCGCGGTGTGTATTGCGTATTCGGCGTCTGGCCGTTGCCCAGCCGGTTATGCCAGACCGGGTCGATATCATTGAATACCCAGAAGTACTGTTGCATGAAATTCGGGCTGCCGGGATACAACTCATCGCTGCTGCCCGAGGGCATGACCGCCAGTGCGCCGTGCAGACCGAGCAGACGGTTGTAGGGTGCGTTACGGCTGTCGTAGTAGAGGTAGGATCCGTAACTGCCGGCAGTAAACTCGACGGTTCTGGTCTGGCCGGGATAGATGCGGCCGCTGTTAACCAGTCCGTTGATCACGAAACTGGTGCTGACGTTCAGCGTATTGACCAGGGTGATCCTGATTGTGTCGCCTTCCTGTGCCACGATGGCTTCACCGGGAACATTCAAACTGCCACTGCTACTGCTGTAGCCGCGGAAATAAACACTGGTTCCATCGACCTGTTGAACATAGCCGTCGGTGATATACAAAGTTTTCCTGATCGTTTCGGCGTGTGCCCTTGGGGACCAGCTGATCAGTCCCGCGCCACTCAGCACGGAACTCGCCACGCCAGCCGACGTGAACTTGAGAAAGTCTCGGCGTTTCATGAATGATGCTCTCCTCGTTATGTTGTTATGTAAGCCAATCGATGGGAACAACGTTGATTGGCGCGGTCTCAAGACGAGCAGGTGATGTCCGGTTTGAGCCGCAATGGATGCACCTAACTAGAGCAAAGCCGGCATGAATCGGTCTGTAACACGGGTTACATAAATAAAATAAATAAGCGGATTCAATAAAGGCACAAAAGACCAAACGCGAGAGTTGGTTATCGATACAAGACTATGATTTGACTCGGATATGTGATTATTTCACTGAATAACCGAATTTATTGTCAGGTCTTTCATTGCTGGACGAACCAGTCCAGCGAGGTCTGGCTGTTCAACGTGATGCGGCCGCGCGCCAGAGTAATACACTGTTGCTGTTCAAACTGCTTTAACAACCGGCTGA
The DNA here is from genome assembly GCA_050116795.1 of Thiohalophilus sp. Taxonomy (GTDB): domain Bacteria; phylum Pseudomonadota; class Gammaproteobacteria; order UBA6429; family Thiohalophilaceae; genus Thiohalophilus. Next base: position 4 of record JASFNY010000003.1, on the reverse strand, counting down.
TGAC
>JASFNY010000002.1:0-26385 GCA_050116795.1 Thiohalophilus sp. | reverse complement strand
CTGGTTACCTGCCTTTGTCGATGAAGTGCTGGCCGGGGTTTCACCGGCACACGCTCTGGCCACTGCACTCAGTCAGCCCGGAATATGCAGCCTTGCAGAACAGCAGGCAGTGGTGCGAGATGCCCTGAGCTGGCAGCCTGAAGCCCGGCCCGCCCGTTACTGGATTCGCTGGGACCCGGAGCAGTTGCGAACTCTGTTTGAAGACTGAAAGCGATGACAGCTGATCTCCCTCTTGCGATTGCCCTGATGGGGCCGACCGCCTCGGGCAAGACTGATCTGGCGGTGCGCCTGGTGCGCGAGTTGCCGGTCGAGATTGTCAGCGTCGATTCGGTGATGGTCTATCGCGGTATGGACATCGGTTCGGCCAAACCTGAGCCCGAGGTGCTGGCCGAGGCACCGCACCGTCTGATAGATATTCTTGATCCGTCCGCAGCCTGTTCGGCGGCGCGTTTTGTGGAACTGGCGCAGCGGGAGATGGCCGAGATCACGGCTGCCGGGCGCATTCCCCTGCTGGTGGGCGGCACCATGCTCTATTTTCGCGCCATGATCCATGGGCTGTCGCAACTGCCCTCGGCCGATCCCGGCGTGCGCGCCGAGCTCGAGGCGGAGGCGCATGAGCGGGGCTGGGACACCCTGCATGCGCGACTGGCCGAAGTGGATCCCCCGGCCGCGGAACGGATTCACCCCAATGATCCGCAGCGCATTCAGCGTGCGCTGGAGGTCTACACCCTGACCGGTACCCCGCTGAGCGAGCTGCAGCAGCAGGCGGAACCGTTACCCTGGCAATTTGTCAAACTGGCCCTGATACCCTCGGATCGACAGGTTCTTCATGAGCGGATCGCTCAGCGTTTCGAGCAAATGCTGGCCGAGGGGCTGGTCGGGGAAGTCGAGGGGCTGTACGCCCGCGGGGATCTGCATGAGGATTTACCCTCAATCCGGGCAGTGGGTTACCGCCAGGTGTGGCACTACTTGCAGGGCAGGATCAACTATACTGAAATGCAGGAGCAGGGGATGGCGGCAACCCGTCAGCTTGCCAAGCGCCAGTTGACCTGGCTGCGCAGTGAAACATCTCTGGAAGTGTTCGATGCGCTGGACCGAAAAAGCGCTGATCAGGTCTTGAAATGGCTGCAAACCTCACCCATTGATATAAGGTGAGTGTGATAATATGGAATGAAATTTTTCCTTGAATATTTATAAGGTTATAAAACCGGCCGAGGGGCTGAGACAATAACTATAAATCTGCGGAGATAATAATGATGAGTAAAGGACAGTCTTTACAAGATCCGTTTCTCAATGCGCTGCGTAAGGAACGCGTACCCGTTTCAATCTTTTTGGTAAACGGGATCAAATTGCAGGGACAGATCGAATCTTTCGATCAATTTGTCGTTTTGCTGCGCAATACTGTCAGCCAGATGGTCTACAAACATGCGATCTCCACCGTGGTGCCGGCACGTAACGTGAAGCTGCCCATGGCGGAGGAAAATAAGGGTAATGTCTAACATCGCCAACTCGTGTTGGTGAGGGTGGTAATGATTGTTTGAACGTCCACAAGCCGGTGAACGCGCGGTGCTGGTTCACCTGGCTTTGCAAGCGGAACAGCAACAGGAAGAGCCGCAGGAATTTCGTGAACTGGCTGTCTCCGCCGGCGCTGAACCGGTCGCCGTCGTCACCGGTTCCCGCGCAGTTCCCCATCCCCGCTACTTCGTCGGTACCGGCAAGGCGGAAGAGATCCGCGATGTCGTCAAGGAACTCAAGGCCGACCTGGTCCTGTTCAATCATGCACTGTCCCCGGTCCAGGAACGAAACCTGGAACAGTTGCTCAAGTGCCGGGTGCTCGATCGCACCGGTCTGATTCTGGATATCTTCGCCCAGCGTGCCCGCACTCACGAGGGCAAGCTGCAGGTGGAACTGGCACAACTGAAACATCTTTCGACCCGCCTGGTACGCGGCTGGACTCACCTGGAACGCCAGAAGGGTGGTATCGGTCTGCGCGGTCCCGGGGAAACCCAGCTGGAAACCGACCGCCGACTGATCGGCGATCGCATTCGCCAGCTCAACAAACGCCTGGAAAAAGTCCAGCGCCAGCGCGAACAGGGTCGCCGGGCGCGCAAGCGCCGCGAGATTCCCACAGTGTCGCTGGTCGGGTATACCAATGCCGGCAAGTCGACCCTGTTCAATCGATTGACCGAGTCACGCGTGTATGCCGCGGATCAACTGTTTGCCACGCTGGATCCGACCCTGCGACGCCTGGATCTGGCTGATGGCCAGTCACTGATTCTGGCTGATACCGTTGGCTTTATTCGCCATCTGCCCCACGATCTTGTGGCCGCTTTCCGCTCAACACTGCAGGAGACCCGTGATGCGGATCTGCTGCTGCATGTTGTGGACGCTTCAAGCGAGGAACGCGACGGCAACATCGAACAGGTCAACGCGGTTCTCGACGAGATCGAGGCCAGCGATGTTCCTCAGCTGCTGGTCTATAACAAGATTGATCGTCTGGAAGAGAGCGAACCGCGCATCGAATATGATGATCAGGGTCTGCCCTGGCGGGTCTGGATCTCGGCACGCAGTGGGGCGGGGCTGGACAAGTTGCTGCAGGCTCTTGAGGCACGACTGGATCGGGGGCGAGTCTGTCATGATCTGTTGCTGCCGGTCGCCGAAGGACGACTGCATGCCCTGCTATATGAAGTGGGCAAAGTACATCGCGAACAGGTCGATGAACAGGGTAACTGGCTGATGACCGTGGAAATGTCACGCGCCGACTGGGAATCTCTGGACAAACATCATGGTATAGCCGCGCATCTGGCAGGTGAAGAACAAGTGTTACGCCTTGCGGCGGGTAGCGAAGCCCCATAGAATTGCCCCTCGGTCACATTGAAAATTCACAATTCCTGAACTGAATTACAACTGCACTGTCGGATTCAGAACAAACATCACGGAGTATCACATGGCCTGGAATGAACCTGGCGGTTCTAACAACAAGGATCCCTGGGGAAATCGTAACGACGAGAAAGGTCCCCCGGATCTCGATGAAGTCATCAAGAAGCTGCAGGCCAAGTTTGGTGGGCTGTTCGGCGGCAAGGGCGGCGGCGGTGGCCGGCGCACACCCGGTGGCAGCCCCGTTGGATTGAGTTTCATTGCACTGGTGCTGGTGGCGATATGGGGTCTCTCGGGCATCTATATCGTCAACGAAGGTAAGGAAGCCGTGGTACTGCAATTCGGTGAGTTCCAGAGCATTCAGCCTCCTGGCCCGCACTGGTATCCCCGGTTTATCGATACGGTTCAGATCGTCGACGTTTCACGGGTTCGCTCCGTTCATATCGGTGCAGGTTCCGAAGAAGCCCTGATGCTGACCAAGGACGAGAACATCGTCGATATGGAATTCGTGGTGCAGTACAACGTGCGTGATTCGCGCAACTTCCTGTTCCAGGTTCGTGACCCGGAGATCTCCCTTCGGCATGTCACCCAGAGTGCGGTGCGCGAGATCGTGGGTAACAACGACATGGAACACATCATTACCCAGGGTCGTGACAAGATTGCCGCCGAAGCCTGGGAGCGTATCCAGGACATTCTCGACAGTTACCAGACCGGGCTGCAGGTGCGCGGCTTCAACATGCAGAAGGCCCAGCCACCGAAAGAGGTCATGGCAGCGTTTGATGACGTGGCCGCGGCGCGTGAGGACCGTGAGAACTTCATCAACCAGGCCAAGGCCTACGCCAACGATATCCTGCCGCGTGCCGAGGGTCAGGCCCAGCGCATGCTCGAGGAAGCCAAGGCCTACAAGGAGCAGATTGTTTCGGTGGCTGAAGGTGAAACCGATCGTTTCCTGAATGTGCTCAGCGAATACCGCAAAGCTCCCCAGGTCATGCGTCAACGTCTCTATCTGGAAACCATGGAAGAGGTTCTGGCCAATAACAGCAAGGTTCTGGTCGATATCAAGGATGGCAACAACATCATGTACCTGCCGCTGGATCAGATAATGAAGAACGTTAAACCGTCCTCCAGGGACAGCAATCAGCAGTATCGTGGTTCCAGTAGTCCCACGTCGCAGAAACTGCCGGACTTCGGGCAGGACCCGTCGCGTGACCGCAGTCGTTCACGGGAGGAGCGCTAATGAACAATAATGCCAAAATCATTGCCGCAGTAGTTGTCCTCGCCCTGATCGGAGTGGTCGGTGCAAATTCACTGTTCGTCGTCAAGGAACAGGAGCTGGCTATCCTGTTCGCGCTCGGTAAGATCGAAAAATCCGATTACAAACCCGGATTGCATTTCAAATGGCCGTTCGTGAACAACGTTCGCAAGTTTGAAAAGCGGATCATTACTGCCGATGCCTCTCCGCAGCGCTACCTTACCAAGGAACAGAAGCCGTTGATTGTGGATTACTACATCAAGTGGCGGATCAGCGATGTTGAGACCTATTACAAAACCATGCAGGGCCAGGAAAGCAAGGCACGTACGCAATTCAGTTCTATTGTTAACAAAGGGCTGCTGGATGCCTTTGGTGAGCGTACTTTGCAGGAAGTGATTTCCAATGCACGTGATGACATCATGCGCAGCATCACCGAGAAGGCGAGCAATCTGGTCAAAGATTTCGGTATCGAGATTGTTGACGTACGGCTGAAGCGAATCGAGCTGACTGAACGCGTGTTCAAGAACATTTACGAACGCATGAGCTCGGCACGTGAAAAAGAAGCCAAGGAGCTGCGAGCTTCCGGTCAGGGTGAAGCCGAGCGGATCAGGGCCGAGGCGGAACGCGAAAAAACCGTCAAGCTCGCCAAGGCTTACAAGCAGGCCCAGACCTTGCGCGGTGAAGGCGATGCACTGTCATCCGAGATTTATGCCAAGGCATTCAGCAAGGATGAAGAGTTCTACGCCTTTTATCGCAGCCTCAATGCCTACCGAAATTCGCTGGTAGGTCAGGGCAACGTCATGGTGCTGGAACCTGATTCTGAATTCTTCAAGTATTTCAAGAAGAATAATTCAGGCCGCTGATGACGTTCCGGTAAGTTCATGATCGAGTCTTCCGGGCGTCATTCATGTGGCAGGAACTGATTATAGCAATCGCACTGTTGCTGGTGATTGAGGGGATAACACCAGCACTCAGTCCCGAATCATTTCGTCGTGGTCTGTTGATGATCATCCAGATGAGCGATCGTGTTTTGCGTCGTATCGGTCTGGTGGCGATGTTTGCCGGTGCGTTGCTGATCTATCTGGTCAAAGGTTGAAAACATGAAATCCGATCGTTGGTTACTACCGGAGGGGATTGAAGAGGTCCTGCCCGAACAGGCGCGCCGGCTTGAAGCTTTGCGGCGCCGTCTGGTCGATCTGTATTCCGGTTGGGGTTATGAACTGGTCATGCCGCCATTGATCGAATATCTCGATTCCCTGCTGACCGGTACCGGCCACGATCTCGATTTGCAGACCTTCAAGTTGACCGATCAGCAAACCGGCAAGTTGATGGGTGTCCGTGCGGACATGACACCTCAGATATCCCGCATTGACGCCCACACGCTGAAACGGGATTGCCCGACCCGACTCTGTTATATCGGTGCAGTATTACAAACCCGCCCGGATGGTTTTGCCAGTTCCCGCAGTCCAATCCAGGTCGGTGCCGAGCTGTATGGTCACAGCGGCAGTGAAAGCGACGTGGAAGTGTTTCGTTTGATGCTTGCCACATTACGTGAGAGTAATGTTCAGGATCTCTATTTTGATCTGGGACATGTCGGCATCTATCGGCAACTCATCCAGACAGCCAGTCTGTCGGATGTCGAGCAGGCCGAATTGTTTGATGCGCTGCAGCGCAAGGCGATACCGGAGATTGGAGAATTGCTCGACAGGGCCGATATCGACGGCAAGACCGCCAGGGGCCTGCTGGGGCTGGCCGAACTGAATGGTGACGAGAGTGTAATCGACGAGGCGCGAAGCCTGTTGAAGTTTGCCGGCAAGGGTGTTGCCGGGGCTCTGAACAATCTGCAGGCCGTTGCCGATCTGATCAAGTCCAACGAACCGGATATTCCGTTACATTTCGATCTCGCTGAACTGCGCGGTTACAACTACCACACGGGTGTGGTGTTTGCGGCCTACGTGCCGGGGCGCGGTCAGGCGATTGCCCAGGGTGGCCGGTATGATGATATCGGCAAGGTGTTCGGTCGAGCGCGTCCTGCCACCGGGTTCAGTACCGACCTGAGAACACTCAGCGATCTCGGTGACTACATTACCGAACAACAGGGCGGTATCTATGCGCCATATCCGGATGAATCCGAACTACGGGACAGGATTGAACAACTGCGCCAGGAAGGTGAACGGGTAATCACCGCCTTACCCGGAGATAGCAGTGATCCACAACAACTGGGATGCGATCGCAAGCTGGTCAAGGACGGCAAGTCATGGCAGATTGTACAGGTTTGATAACAACAACAGGCTGAAGTCATGGGCAAGAATGTCGTCATTATCGGGACCCAGTGGGGGGACGAAGGCAAGGGCAAGGTGGTCGATCTGCTGACCGATCGGGCTTCAGCCGTGGTACGTTTTCAAGGTGGCCACAACGCTGGTCATACCCTGGTGATCGGGGACAAGAAAACCGTTCTGCATCTGATACCGTCAGGTATTTTGCGTGACAATACGCAATGCCTGATTGGCAATGGCGTGGTGTTGTCACCGGAGGCGTTGCTCAAGGAGATCAGGATGCTTGAAAGCGAAGGCGTCCCGGCGCGCGAGCGTCTTCGCATCAGTGAAGCCTGCCCGTTGATTCTTCCCTATCACGTCGCCCTCGATCATGCCCGTGAAGTGGCGCGCGGTAAAAAAGCCATTGGAACTACGGGGCGTGGTATTGGTCCGGCCTATGAAGACAAGGTCTCACGCCGGGGACTACGCCTGGGCGATCTGTTTCATCGTGAGCGTTTTGCTTCCAAACTGGGCGAAGTCCTGGATTATCATAATTTTGCCCTGCAGCATTACTTCAAAGTAAAGCCGGTCGATTTCAAACAGGTACTCGATGAGGCCCTGGCCATGCGTGATGAAATGGAATCGCTGGTCGCGGATATTCCCGAGTTGCTCAATCAGCACATGCAGGCCGGTAACAACATTATGTTCGAGGGTGCACAGGGTGCATTGCTGGACATCGACCACGGTACTTATCCGTTCGTAACTTCATCAAACACCACTGCAGGCGGTGCCTCCACCGGCAGCGGTATCGGACCACGTGCGATCGACTATGTGCTGGGGATTACCAAGGCCTATACCACGCGGGTCGGGTCAGGTCCGTTTCCCACTGAACTTTATGACGGTAATACCCTGATGGATGAAGTAGGGGCCCGCCTGGCCGAGCGTGGACATGAATTCGGTTCCACCACCGGGCGGCCGCGTCGTTGTGGCTGGTTCGATGCCGTTGCATTACGCCGTTCGGCATTGATCAACAGTGTTAGCGGCATGTGTATTACCAAGCTCGATGTGCTTGATGGACTGGATCAGATTCGTATCTGCGTTGGTTACAAGTGCAACGGTGAAGTCCGCGATACTCCGCCGGTCGGCGCCGAGGCGTTTGAAAGTTGTGAGCCGGTCTACGAGGATATGCCGGGTTGGCAGGAATCCACCGTGGGACTGAAAAGTTACGATGAGTTGCCGGAAAATGCTCGTAGCTATTTGAAACGTATCGAAGAGGTTACCGGAATTCCGGTAGATATCATTTCTACCGGTCCTGAACGCAGCGAGACCATCATCCTGCGTCATCCCTACGACGCTTGAACCTATTCCAGCAACGCGACGCTCTTGACCTGCGCATAGACTTTTTTCCCGACTTCCAGGCCGAGATGTTCGGCCGACTTGCGGGTGATGCGTGAGAGTATCGTCGCGCCGTTGGCATCCAGTCTGACGAGTAACTGTGCCGGGTTGTCGGGCACGATCTCTTCTATTGTTACCGGGAAAATATTCAGAATGCTGGTCCCGGTCTGCTGTGACAGGGTAAGACTGATGTCGCGCGCCTGTAATCTGACCCTTACCGGCTGACCGACAGGCAACCCGGTTTGTGCCACGGTCAATTGCCCGCCAGAGAATTCAAGAGTGCTCAGGTTATATTTCTGATCGTCGTCGGTGACGACGGCATCCACTATCGTTTCGGCATCCGGCGCATGGGACAGTGGCAGATCCAGTCTGCCCAGCAGTTCCGAGACATTGCCGGTGGTCTGTACACGCCCCTGATCCAGAATCACCAGGTACTGCGCCAGTTGAGCAACCTCCGCATGATCATGACTGACATACAGTACCGGTATCGCCAGTTCATGCCAGAGGCGTTGCAAGTATTGCAGGATTGATTTTTTACTGTCGCGATCCAGCGCTGCCAGTGGCTCATCCATCAGTAACAGTTGCGGAGCAGATAACAATGCCCGCGCAATGGCGACGCGTTGCCGTTCGCCACCGGACAAACCATGAATGGAACGATCCATCAGCGCTTCCATATCCAGCAAATGAACAATCTGGTTCATATCGATGCCACGCTGCCCGGGTGGAATACGCCGGTATCCAAACTCCAGATTGCCGCGCACAGACAGGTGTGAAAACAGACCGGCTTCCTGAAAAACATAGCCGACACCCCGTTCATGCACCGGCACGAAACGGCTGTTGTCCTGCCAGATGGTATCGTTAATTTGCAACCTGCCTGCAGCCTGTGGTTCAAGTCCTGCGACACAGCGCAACAGCGTGGTCTTGCCGCAACCGGACGGGCCGAAGATTGCGATGACACCTTGTGCTGGAACATCGATGTCTATTGCCAGTTCGAAGTCACTGCGAGACAGATTAAATTGCGCCTGCAAACTCATGAAGGCATGACCTGTAGACGACGGTTATAACGATAGATCAGCAGCAACATGATGAACGACAGCAACAGCAGGCCGGCCGACAGCCAGTGGGCATTGGCATAATCGAGTGATTCGACGTGATCATAAATGGCAATAGACAGGACCCGGGTTTCGCCCGGAATGTTGCCACCGATCATCAGCACCACGCCGAATTCACCGACAGTGTGCGCGAAACCGAGTATCGCGGCGGTGAGAAAGCCGGGCCGGGCGAGCGGCACCACCACGTTGAAGAAACGATCCAGCGGAGAGGCACGCAAGGTGGCCGCCACTTCCAGTGGCCGACGACCGATAGAGGCAAAAGTGTTTTGCAAAGGCTGGACAACAAACGGTAAGGAGTAGAATACCGAGCCGATGACCAGCCCGGTGAAAGTGAAGGCCAGGCTGCCGAGTCCGAGCGCTCCGGAGAGTGAGCCAAACAGTCCATGCGGACCAAGTGCCAGTAGCAGGTAAAAGCCGAGCACCGTGGGAGGCAGGACCAGGGGCAGAGCAATGACCGCCTCGATAAACGGTTTGAAACGGCGTTGACTGTGTGCCAGCCACCATGCCAGCGGCGTGCCCAGTAGTATCAGGATGACGGTGGTCAATACAGCCAGCTGCAGGGTAATCCACAGCGCCTGCAGATCGTTATCACTGATCATGATGATCTCCCGGCACCGCGTAACCATAAGTCCGAATGATTTGCCGGGCCGGGTTGCTTTTTATATAGGCAACAAATTCTTGTGCTGCGGGTGTATCGCGTAATAACACGGCCTGCTGTTCAATCGGGCTGTAAAACTCTTCGGGCACAATCCACCATGAGCCGGTTATCTCCCGGTCCGGCCGATGTAATTGTGACAGCGCGATAAAGCCAAGCTCGGCGTTACCGCTGGCGATAAACTGATAGGTCTGGGCAATGTTCTCTCCCCGGACCAGGCGTGGTTGCACAGACTTGAACAGTTTGCGCCGTTGCAATACTTCCCTGGCGGCCTGTCCGTAAGGGGCCAGTCGCGGATTGGCAATCGCCAGGCGCCGGTAATCATCACTGGAAAGAATCTCGCCTGCCGGATCCACATAACCGGTTCTGGCGCTCCACAATACCAGTTTGCCGATAGCGTAGGTAAAGCGACTGTGCGCCACGGCATGTTGTTGCCGTTCCAGTAATTTCGGGCGGCGCACGTCCGCCGCGAAAAATAAATCAAACGGTGCACCGTTGATGATCTGCGCATAGTGCTTGCCGGTCGAACCGCTGGCGAGAATCAGTTCATGACTGCTGCGTTGTTCAAAATCTTTTGCAAGCGCTTCCAGCGTGGTGGAGAAATTGGAGGCCACGGCAACACGCAAGGTTTCTGCTAATGAGGGTGTCAGGACGAGCAGCCCGAGCAACAGAGCAATTACTTGAAGACCAAATATGTGTAGTAATTTTTTCATGGAATATTCAGTGCAATTTAATCTCCGGTTCGACTGTGGCACGGAACCGGTTAGCGATACTGATCATCATGGTGCGATAAAACCCGAACAGGGCAAGCTGGTGCAGTTTATATAACGACAGGTAAACCATGCGCGCCACGAAACCTTCGACCATGATGCTGCCGGTCAGATTACCCATCAGGTTACCGACGGTACTGTACTTGCCGAGCGAGACCAGTGAACCATAGTCGCGATATTTAAAAGTAGGCAGGGCTTTGCCGGCCAGCCGGTTGCGCATGCTTTTGACCAGTAATGCAGCTTGCTGATGTGCGGACTGGGCGCGTGGGGGTACCGTGCTCCCGGTTTCGGGCCACGGGCAGGCGGCGCAATCACCAAACGCGAAGATATTTTCGTCGCCGGTCGTTTGCAGTGTCGATGACACGACCAGCTGGTTGATCCGATTGGTCTCCAGTCCGTCGAGATTATTCAGAAAGTCGGGTGCCTTGATGCCGGCAGCCCAGACCTTGATTCCAGCGAGAATTTCACGACCGCTTTCGGTATACAGGGCCCGATCATTGACCCGTACCACCCGCTCATTCTTGAGTACCGATATATTGAGCTTGTTAAGTTCTTCTTCGGTCGCCTGCGACAGACGCGGCGGTAGCCCGGATAACAAGCGTTCGGCAGCCTCGACGATCGTGATACGCACGTCCGCCGGGTTGATTTGATCGATACCGTAAGCGGTGATCAATCTGGAAACCTTGTGCAGCTGGGCGGAGAGTTCAATGCCGGTGGCGCCGCCGCCGGCGATCACCACGTCGAGTTGACCCTGCTGCATCGCTTCGGTCTGAGTGCTGGCGCGCATGAAATTCTCCAGCAACAGGTGCTGAAAGGATTCCGCTTGCTGCGCGGTGTCCAGGAACAGGCAGTGCTCGCGTACCCCCTCGATACCGAAATCATTGCTGACACTGCCGACAGCCAGGATCAGGGTATCGTAACGAAACTGTCGTGCCGGGATGACTTCGTTACCCTGGCTGTCGATGGTCGGGGCGAGATAGATGGTCTGTTGCTGGCGATCCAGTCGGTCCATGCGACCCAGTCGGAATTCGAAGTGGTTGCGTGCCGCCTGGGCCAGGTATTCGATCTGGTTTTCGTAGGCATCGAAGGTCCCGGCGGCCACTTCGTGCAGCAGCGGTTTCCAGATATGGGTGCGGTTACAGTCGACCAGGGTTATCCGCGCGCGGCGCTTTTTACCCAGGCTTTTGCCCAGCCGGGTGGCCAGTTCGAGACCGCCGGCACCACCGCCAACTATAATAATATGGTGCAGATCCGCTTCACCCATTGGTTTCTCCGGGATCGTTTCATTGACAGGCAAAGTGTAACACCGGCAAGTGCTCAGGGGCGTGATGAGAAAATCGTGCTGCAGAAACAGAAAAGCCCCCGGAAGGGGGCTTTCTATGAGAGAATTGGTGCCGAGGAGAGGACTTGAACCTCCACGGGGTTGCCCCCACTAGCACCTGAAGCTAGCGCGTCTACCAATTCCGCCACCTCGGCTCAGAAGCCGCGCACTTTACAGACAGTCCCCGGGCTTGTCAATCTCAAGCGCTGCCCCGTCAAATGACGCATAATGCACCTGCGACCGTCTAGAATGGTTGCATTGATACTAGATAATCGAGACATAACAATCCATGACCCGACGTTCCAACAAACAAGACCCCTTCGCCAAGCGCGAAGCCGAAAAATACGACAATCCCATTCCCAGCCGTGAATACATCATGGATCTGCTCGAGCAGGCAGGACACCCCATGTCCCGCCAGGCTATTGCAGAAGCCCTGGATTTGAATCACGAAGATCAGCTTGAAGGCCTGCGCCGCCGGCTGCGGGCCATGGAACGCGACGGCCAGTTGCTGTTCAACCGCAAGCGGGAATACGGCCTGATCAGCAAAATGGACCTGGTCCGGGGCCGGGTACAGGGCCATCCCGATGGCTTCGGCTTCCTGATCCCCGATGACGGTTCCGACGATCTGTTTCTCTCCGGTCGTGAAATGCGCGTGGCCTTCCATGGTGATCGGGTCCTGGCGCGTGTGGCCGGTGTCGATCGGCGCGGACGTCGCGAAGGCGCCATCGTCGAGGTCCTGGAACGGGCCAACAAGACCATCGTCGGGCGGCTGTTCATCGATAGCGGTCTGGCCTTCGTTGTGCCGGACAACAAACGCATCAGCCAGGACATCCTTGTTCCGAAGGAAAACCTGGGGCCGGCCGAACACAGCCAGATCGTTACCGTCGAGATCGTGCAGCCGCCAACGCCGTTCCGCCAGGCCATCGGCCAGGTCATCGAGGTACTCGGCGATCACATGGCACCGGGCATGGAGATCGACATTTCGATTCGCTCCCACGGCCTGCCACAGGTCTGGTCACCGCAGACCGAGCAACAGATTGCCGGACTCAGCAACCAGGTGCTGGAAGAACACAAGCAGGGCCGTGAAGACATTCGCCACCTTCCGCTGGTGACCATCGACGGTGAGGACGCGCGTGATTTCGATGACGCGGTTTACTGCGAACCAAACAACAAGGGCTGGCGCCTGCTGGTGGCGATCGCCGACGTTTCGCATTATGTCGAGCCCGATTCACCGCTGGACAACGATGCCCGCGAGCGCGGTAACTCGGTCTATTTCCCGGAACGGGTCATTCCGATGCTACCGGAGATTCTTTCCAACGGTTTGTGTTCTCTGAATCCCAAGGTCGATCGCCTGTGCATGGTGTGCGACATGCAGCTCGACAAGAACGGGGTATTGAAAGGATATGAGTTTTACCCGGCGGTAATGTATTCCCATGCCCGGCTGACCTATAACAAGGTGGCGAGCATGCTGATCGATGCGGATTCCGAGTTGTGTCGTGAATATGCCGATGTATTACCGCATCTGCACAATCTCTACCAGTTATACAAGCAATTACGCCAGCGACGCAGCAAGCGCGGCGCGATCGATTTCGATACCACCGAAACCCGGATTGTGTTCGGAACTGATCGCAAGATCGAGGAGATCGTGCCGCTGGTGCGCAACGATGCGCACAAGCTTATTGAGGAGTGCATGATCATTGCCAACGTGGCAACGGCGCGGTTCCTGCTGGAAAACAAGGTACCCGCGCTGTATCGCGTTCATGAAGGACCCAAGCCGGAAAAACTCGAGGCGCTGCGCGAATTCCTCGCCGAGTTCGGTTTCAAACTTGGCGGCGGCGACAGTCCTGAAGGCAAACACTTTGCGAAGTTGCTGGAACAGATCGCCGAACGTCCCGATGCGCACCTGATCCAGACGGTGATGCTGCGTTCACTGCGGCAAGCGGTTTACAGTCCCGACAACGTGGGGCACTTCGGCCTGGCATTCGACGCCTACGCGCACTTTACCTCGCCAATTCGCCGTTATCCCGATCTGCTGGTACACCGTGCGATCCGCCATGTACTCGGTAATAAAAAGAGCGGGTTCCTGAAGCGTAAGCAGGGCAAGGCGTTTCGCTACGGACACAACGACATGGAAGCGATGGGCGAGCATTGTTCGCAAACCGAGCGACGCGCGGATGAGGCCACCCGCGATGCGGTGGACTGGCTGAAGTGCGAATTCATGCTCGACAAGGTGGGCGAGGAGTACACAGGAACCATCAGCAGCGTGACCAGCTTTGGTTTGTTCATCGAGCTGGATGGTGTGTTTGTCGAGGGACTGGTGCATGTCACCAGCCTGGAGAATGATTACTATCATTTTGATCCGGTCCATCATCGTCTGATTGGCGAGCGACAACGACAGATGTTCCGTCTGGGTGATCGGGTCCGGATCAAACTGGCCCGGGTCGATCTTGAGGAACGCAAGATGGACTTCATGTTGCTGGAAAGCCTTACCGGGGAAACTTTCCGCGGTCAGTTGCCTGAACGCGGTGGCAAGAGTGGCGGCAAGAAGAAAACCGGCAAGAAGGGGACGCGCAAGAAAACGGCGGGCAAGAAGAAAACCAGCAGTAAGAAAAGCAGCAAAAAGACCGCCAGCAAAACCGGCAAGAAGACCGGCAAGAAATCCAGCGGTCTGCGCCGCAAAAAGAAGACCGGACGCGGTTAGCGCCAGGTATTCGGTTCAGGCAGCACCAGCATGGCTGAGCAACACATCATCTTCGGCCTGCACGCGGTGGAAGCGGCAGTGCGCAGGGATCATGCGCATCTGGAAAAGATCTATCTCGAGCAGGGTCGGCGTGACGAACGGGCCCGGCAGCTGGAGGCGCAGGTCAGGGCCGCCGGCCTGCCACTGGAACGGGTCAAACGCCAGCAGCTCGACGAGTTGACCGGTGGCCAGCGCCATCAGGGTGTGGCGGCGCTGGCCAGCCTGCCGGGGCCTGGTGACGAACGCAGTCTGACGCAAATTCTCGAAGGTCTCCGCGTCCCGCCATTCCTGCTCATCCTCGACGGGGTGCAGGATCCACACAACCTGGGGGCCTGCCTGCGGACTGCGGATGCAGCCGGTATCCACGCGGTGATTGCACCGAAGGATCGGGCCTGCGGCCTGACCAGCACGGTGCGCAAGGTCGCCAGCGGCGCGGCCGAGAGCGTGCCCTTTATCCAGGTCACCAACCTGGCGCGAACCCTGCGCGAGCTGCGCGAGCGGGGAATCTGGCTGGTCGGCACCGACCTGGATACCGAGCAAAGCCTGTATGACGCCGATCTGACCGGCCCGCTGGCGCTGGTGATGGGAGCCGAGGAGAAGGGGCTGCGGCGCCTGACCCGGGAAACCTGCGATTCGCTGGTCAAGCTGCCGATGGCCGGGACGGTCCAGAGCCTGAATGTCTCGGTCAGCGCCGGAATCTGCCTCTACGAGGCCCTCCGCCAGCGCCAGAACCAGCAATGACGCGGCCTGGCGCGTTGCAAAGGGCCTCGAGCTTGCGTAAAATGCGCAGCCTTTAGTCACCCGGGCGCAAACCCCCCGGGTTTCCTTGCTCCACCGCGACAGGCGGGGGGCTTTTAACCGAAAGGAAGAACAATGCGACACTATGAAATCGTGTTTCTGGTCCACCCTGACCAGAGCGAACAGGTTCCCGCCATGCTGGAACGTTACCGCAACCTGGTCGAAGGCAACGGTGGCAAGGTACACCGTGTCGAAGACTGGGGCCGCCGCCAGCTGGCCTACTCCATCCAGAAAGTCCACAAGGCGCATTATGTTCTGATGAACATCGAATGCGACCAGGCCACCCGTGATGAACTGGAAAGCGGTTTCCGCTTCAACGACGCCGTCATTCGCAACCTGATCATCCGCCGTGATGAAGCTATCACCGAAGCCTCGCCGATGGCCAGGAAGGATGAGCGCGATGAGGATTACAACGACAGCGATAGCAGCAGTGACAACGCACAGAGCGCTGCCTGAGTTTGACGTTAACCAGTTAATTTAAAGGAATTACATCATGGCCCGTTTTTTCCGTCGTAAGAAATTTTGTCGCTTCACCGCCGAAGGCATCAAGGAGATCGACTACAAGGATCTCAACCTGCTGAAGGCCAACGTTACCGAAAGCGGCAAGATTGTGCCCAGTCGCATTACCGGCACCAAGGCTCGTTACCAGCGCCAGCTGTCCACGGCCATCAAGCGTGCCCGTTACCTGGCCCTGTTGCCCTACAGCGACTCGCACAAAGACTGATTGCCTGGCTGTTCTCAAACGAACAGCCTGCTGTGAATGATGAAGTCGCTGGCTACTTTTGCCATGCGCGGTCCGTCCAAAGCCATTCTGGCGGTGGCCGGACTGGCGGTGGCGTCGCTACTGTTCTTTCCACTGAGCTGGCCGTTGAGTTATGCCAGCGCAGGGATTGTGGCCCTGGTGGCCCTGACACAGTCCAGTCGCGACAGCCTGTTGATCGTCTTCGGTGCTACCGGGGTACTGGCAGTGCTGGGGATTCTGGTCGGGGGCATTCTGTTTGGCATCGGATACGCGCTGACAGTCTGGCTGCCGGCCTGGCTGGTGGCCCTGTGGCTGCGTCAGCGCCAGTCGCTCTCGCAGGCCTTGCTGTTGGCCGGCCTGGTCGGGCTGATCGGGATCAGTATCCTGTTTTTTATGCAGGGTGATCCGACGCAGTGGTGGATCAACTATTTTGATCAGCATGTGATCCAGGCTCTGCATAATGCCGAGGTCAAATTGCCGGACGAGGCAGCGTTTCGTGACATGTTGCACGAGTCGGCGCCGCTGATGAACGGGGCCATGCTGACCTTGCTGGTGATGAGTGCCATTATCGGTCTGCTTTTGGGCCGCTACTGGCAGGCACAACTGTTCGAGGCAGTCAGTGCCCTTGAATTTCGGCAGTTACGTTTTGGCACTCTGGCTGCCGGTATTGCCCTGCTGATCATGGCCCTGTCACAGTTTGTGGGCGGGCTGGCCGGACAATGGCTGGCCAACGCAGCGCTGGTGGTCGCAACGGTATTCCTGTTCCAGGGACTGGCCGTTGCTCATGCACTGGTGGGCCGTGCTCGTAATCCACTGGCCTGGCTGGTGGCGCTGTACATCGTGGTGTTTTTTACCCTGCCTTATGGCGTGGTCGTGATAGCCATGCTGGGCATGTTGGATAACTGGATTGAACTCCGCCGCCGTTTTCCCGGTGCGGCGGGCTGAATACACGGGGACTTTCCCCAAATTGAACGTCGATTGAGGTCAATAAAATGGAAGTGATTCTGCTGGAAAACGTCGCCAACCTTGGCGGCCTGGGTGACAAGGTCAATGTGCGTCCGGGTTACGGTCGCAACTTTCTGGTGCCTCAGAAAAAAGCGGTCCCGGCCACCAAGGAAAACGTTGAAATGTTCGAAGCACGCCGTGCCGAACTGGAAAAAGCCGCCGCCGAAGCGCTGGCCGCTGCCCAGTCCCGTGGCGAGCAGATTGCCAACCTGGGCCGTGTGGTGATTACCGCCCAGGCCGGTGAAGAAGGCAAGCTGTTCGGCTCCGTGGCCGTGGCCGATATCGCCGATGCAGTCACCGCCGCCGGCGTGGAACTGGAAAAACGCGAGGTCAACCTGCCGGAAGGTCCGATTCGTCTGCTGGGTGAGTACGAGGTTGAACTGCAGCTGCATGCCGAGGTGGTTCAGCCCATCACAGTGGTGGTTGAAGCCGAGTAATATTGCACCGGGCGGGGTCACCCGCCCGGTGATTTTCCCTGCTGTATTCGAACCGCGCGGCTGTGCGGTTTCTTTCCTGTCAAGGCAATTCCCTTAACAAAACATGATTTGTCGCTCGCCGATCGGCAGCGGGGTTGTGCTATGCTGAAGCCTCCCTGCCGGGAAGCGCGAACATGATCGATTAACCTTTGTGGCCGGTGGCAGCCTGTCATGCCGGCCCGGTAAAAAAATAACGATTAAATGAACCATGCCTGACGCTATATATTCGGTTCCCGCCACGGATCAGGCGACAGATGCCCTCAAGATGCCGCCGCACTCCATCGAAGCGGAGCAGTCGGTACTTGGCGGGCTGATGATCGACAACACCAGCTGGGACCAGGTGGCCGACCAGGTCACCGAAGAGGATTTCTACCGGCGCGACCACCGCCTCATTTTCCGCGCCATTGCTGCGCTGGCCGAGGAAGCCAATCCCTGTGACGTGGTGACCCTGTCCGAGTGGCTGAGTCAACACAACCAGCTGGATGCCGCCGGCGGCATGAGTTACCTGGGCGGCCTGGCCAAGAACACACCCACCGCGGCCAATATCAAGGCGTATGCAGCTATCGTGCGTGAACGCTCGGTATTGCGTCAGCTAACCCGCGTCGCGACCGAAATCGGCAACCTGGCCTACAATCCCGAAGGCCGCAGCAGCGCCGCCATCCTGGACGAGGCCGAGAAGGCCGTGTTCGATATTGCCGAGCAGGGCGCGCGCAACCGTTCCGGTTATGTCGGCATCAAGGATCTGCTGGTCAGGGCGGTGGATCGCATCGATGCGCTGTATCAAAGCAGTTCCGCCTATACAGGCGTACCTACAGGCTATACCGATTTCGACGACATGACCTCGGGGCTGCAGAACTCGGACCTGGTCATCATCGCCGGGCGCCCCTCAATGGGGAAGACCTCGTTCGCCATGAACCTGGTCGAAAACGCGGCCATCAAGCACAAGATCCCGGTGGCCGTATTCAGTATGGAAATGCCGGGCGAACAGCTGGTGATGCGTATGATGTCGTCACTCGGGCGGATCGATCAGCACAAGATACGTACCGGCAAGCTGGATGACGCCGACTGGCCGCGCCTGACCTCGGCAGTGGGCATCCTCAACGAGGCACCAATCTATATCGACGACACCCCGGGCCTGAATCCCATGGAAGTGCGTTCCCGTGCACGGCGTATCAAGCGTGAACACGGTCTTGGCATGATCGTGATCGATTATCTGCAGTTGATGCAGGTAGGCGGCACAACCGAGAACCGCGCGACCGAGATCTCCGAGATATCGCGTAACCTCAAGGGGCTGGCCAAGGAACTGGGTGTGCCGGTCATTGCCCTGTCGCAGCTCAACCGTTCACTCGAACAGCGACCCAACAAGCGTCCGGTCATGTCCGACCTGCGTGAGTCGGGCGCCATCGAGCAGGACGCCGACGTCATCGTCTTCATCTATCGTGACGAAGTGTACAACGAGGACAGTCCCGACAAGGGTACTGCTGAAATCATCATTGGCAAGCAGCGTAACGGTCCGATTGGCACCACGCGTCTGACTTTCCTGGGCCAGTACACCAAGTTCGAAAATTACATCTCCGGTGACAGTTTCCTCGAGGGGCCCGGTGCATGACCCGTGCAACACGGGCCACCATTGACCTTCGCGCCCTGCAACACAACCTGACCATCGCCCGTCAGCATGCTCCCGGCAGCCGGCAGATGGCGATCATCAAGGCCAATGGCTACGGACACGGCCTGGTCGAGGTCGCGCAGGCACTGTCTGATGCCGATGCATTCGGCGTGGCCTGCATCGACGAGGCCATCAGCCTGCGTGAAGCCGGTATCGATCAGCCCGTGGTATTACTGGAAGGTTTCGTACACGCCGAGGAACTGCGCCTGATCGACGGCTTTCAGTTGCAAGCGGTCATCCACCACCCGCAACAGGTCGAAATACTCGAACAGTCCGAAGGACCGGCACTGGATGTCTGGTTGAAGGTCGATACCGGAATGCACCGGCTGGGATTTGATCCTGAACACGCCGCCGCGATCATGACCCGGCTGCTCAAGTGCCAAAGAGTCGGACGCATTCGGTTAATGACCCACCTGGCCAATGCCGACGATCGCGAGGATGACTTCACTCATGAACAGATACGTCGTTTTGAAGAGCTGGCTGAGCTGGCGGCCGACGAACGCACTATCGCCAATTCCGCCGGTCTGCTTGGCTGGCCGCAAAGTGAAAGCGACTGGGCGCGTCCGGGGATTATGCTCTACGGTGTGTCGCCGTTTATCAATGGTCGCGGTGAACAGCATGATCTGTGTCCGGTAATGACCCTGCGCTCGCAACTGATCGCCGTGAATCGATATCAAAAGGGTGATCCGGTCGGTTACGGCGGCAACTGGCGTTGCCCCGAACCGATGCCGATTGGCGTGGTTGCCATCGGTTACGGCGATGGTTATCCGCGTCATGTTCCCAATGGCACACCGGTGTTGTTGCACGGCAAGCGCGTGCCGATCGTCGGACGGGTGTCGATGGACATGTTATGTGTTGATCTACGCGAGTGTCCCAAAGCGGTCATCGGTGATGAGGTAATCCTGTGGGGGTCGGGGCTGCCGGTGGAAGAGATTGCCGAGGCGGCCGGTACCATCGCCTATGAACTGCTATGCAAGGTAACCTCACGCGTTCATTTTGATTATGCTGTAGACTGAATATTCACCTTATTCCGTTCACGGAGGAGCTGTCATGGAAGTTGCTGCCTATGCCGTGTATGACCCGCGCAGCAAGGGTCGTTATCTTCCTCTCTATGGACTTCTGTCCGGTATGCTGTTGTGGCTGCTGGATGCTATGGTCGATGTGTATGTGCTCGGGGTCCCGCAGACCCTGCTCGAGAATCTTGTCTTCCCCCACGTCTACGATATCGCCCTGCGCAGTGGGATTATCCTGTTAATGATCATCCTTGGCATGGTGGCGCGTAGCAAACTCAAGCGTCAGGCAGCGATGCAGCAGGAACTGCTGGAATACAAGAACCGCCTGGAAGAGTTGGTGGATCTGCGTGCCGAGCAGGTGCGCGATCCTACGGACTCCATAAACATGGAGATCGGCGATCTCAAGGGGCGTACCCGTGACCTGGAAGAAATTGCCACTATCGATAATGTCACGCGGTTTTATAACCGGCGCAAGTTCAGCGATGTGCTCGAACATGAGTTGGCGCGTCAGCAACGTTACCATCACACCCTGTCCCTGATTATGGTCGATATCGATCGCTTCTCGGAAATTGCCAGCGTGCATGGCGAAGCCACCAGCGAGCACGTGATTCGTAGCGTGGCTAATCGTATTCGCACGCGAATTCGTACCACCGATATTCCCGCGCGTTGGTCGGAAGACGTGTTCGCTATCCTGTTACTCGAATCCCGAGAGGGTGACGCATCGCGGCTGGCACAACAACTGGTCGAGGTGGTGGACGGCACCCTGATTGACAACTTTGGCCTGGTCACCATCAGTTGCGGAGTGACCGAGGCGCGCTCGCGCGAACCGGCGGTGCAGTTTACCGATCGTGGCACGGAAGCCTTGCGGCTTGCGAGAGAAGGTGGGGGTAATAAGGTTGAAGTGTTGTAGAACCTGAATTTTGAGAGCGGGCCCTCTACGGGGAGAAAGATTGTGCACTACGGCAAGTGTCTGTGCGGCAAAATAAAATATGAATATGCTGGCGAGATAAATGAAGTCTCGATGTGCCATTGCTCGCAATGTCGCAAGGCGCAGGGTTCGGCATTTGCGGCGGTATCGCCAATAGAGTCTGATAAATTCAAAATAACCGAAGGTGAAGAGTATTTAAAAGCATTTCGTTCCAGAGGTGAAAATAAAATTCGCGTGTTTTGTTCTGAATGCGGCAGCCCGATATACAGTGCGCGTGATGATTTGCCAGGTGTAAAAAGGTTGCGGCTGGGTACACTGGATACGCCGGTAAATACTAATAACAAGTATCATATTTTTATTGGTTCAAAGGCTGACTGGTTTGATTTAGAAGACAAGCATCCAAAATATGACAAGCGTAAAGCCTAGCCAAATATATGGCCTGGTGAATAATGGTGATGCGAAAAATCTTGATCGTCACCGGCTCTTCTACACAACTAAAACGATTGTTCATGATAGGGTATGAAGCTCATATAATAATTTAGTGTTTACTAAAAGGCCCATAAACCATGACTAATAGTCAGAGTCACTATTCAGCCCGGGATATCGAAAACCGAATCCTGTCTGCACTTCAAGAGGCCGGATTAGATCCAGAGAAAACTTTGACTCCGTTTGAGCTGGGTGCACTTGACCATTTTCACACGGGCGGTTATCAATCCTCGCTTATATTACAGGAACTATCACAGATTCGAGCCAGTGACCGTGTTCTCGATATTGGCGCCGGTTTGGCCGGCGCAGCCAGGATGCTGGCAGACTCGCCAGGTTGCCAGGTCGACTGCATCGAATTATCTGATGATTACTGTGTAGGAGCGGAATTACTAAATCGTCTTACGGGGCTTCAGGAGAGGGTGAATATTTTGAAGGGTAGCGCAACTGATACGGTGTTTCCCGACAATATGTTTGATGTTGCATGGATGCAAAATGTTGGAATGAATATCCAGGATAAACAAAAGCTCTATACTGAGATTGGTCGTGTACTTAAACCTGGTGGTCGATTCGCTTTTCAGGAAATGATTGCCGGGGATGGAGGATCGCTCGATTTCCCGTTGCCATGGGCAAAAGATCCATCTGACAATTTTCTGATCTCAGACAACGAAATGAAAAAGATGCTGGAAGAACTCGGCTTCTTCGCTGAATATTTTGAGGATGTCAGTGACACACAGTTTAATCCTTCGACAAACAGTTCCGCTGATAATATTCCACAAGTCAACCTGAGCCTTTCTACATATGTTGATGATCTTGCTCTTAAGGCAGAAAATGCGCAGCGCAGCCTGAAGGATGGAAGAGTTCGATTCTATCGTGGCGTTTTTGTCCTGAATGGCTAATATTAAAGTTATTTCGCGTTAGCCTTAACATGTTTGAAAAGACCTGGCCGTAGCAGTATTTACTACTCATGTAGGCAGTAACACTCCAGGCCGGCGAGGACGAAACCCCTCCTATACATTATATTTCTAATATTAGAAGAATCTTTATTACCTCCTTGATTGACGAAAATTCGAACACCACCGGTTCTATGATTGAAGAAAATCATCCCTTCACCGTGTGCAAAGGGCTTCATGCTCGAAATGCCGCTAAATCCTGCTAGGATTAAGGGTAATTTTTATTCGGCAGTACTCAATCAGAATAAAAAGTAATACAAAAAAGCAGCTGTTGATCATTCCTAGGGAGGATTCGTATGAAACTGGTAACGGCAATAATAAAACCATTCAAAACCGATGATGTGCGTGATGCGTTGTCACAGATCGGCGTGCAGGGTATTACCCTGACTGAAGTCAAAGGGTTTGGCCGGCAAAAGGGTCATACCGAACTGTATCGCGGTGCGGAATATGTCGTGGACTTTTTGCCCAAGGCAAAACTGGAGATTGTTATCAACGATGACATTCTGGACCAGGTAATCGAGACGATCTCCAAGTCGGCCAGTACCGGCAAGATCGGTGACGGCAAGATATTTGTCACCACAGTCGAGCAGGCTGTTCGGATTCGAACCGGAGAAACCGGCGCAGAAGCCCTTTAGTCTTCAGTACAGGAGAAGAAAAATGATAAAGCATAAATTCTCGACAAGCTTGTACACTTTAATGATATCAGGGCTGATGCTGTTCTCCGGAGCGGCGCACGCCGAGGATACGTCACTCAGTGCGGGTGACACAGCCTGGATGCTGACGGCCACGGCGTTGGTGCTGTTTATGACGATTCCAGGTCTGTCGCTGTTTTATGCAGGCATGGTGCGCAGCAAGAATGTGTTATCGGTCATGATGCAATGTTTCACCATTACCTGTCTGATCACGGTGCTCTGGCTTCTCTATGGTTACAGTATGGCATTCGGTGATGGCGGTTCCCTGCAGGGTTTCTTTGGCGGTTTTTCCAAGGCCTTTTTTGACGGGGTGGGTGTTGATTCACTGAGCGGAACGATTCCGGAAACCGTGTTCTCCATCTTCCAGTTGACCTTTGCCATCATTACCCCTGCGCTGATCGTCGGTGCCTTTGCCGAGCGTATGAAGTTTTCCGCCATGTTGTGGTTCATGGGCATCTGGGTAACGGTCGTGTATTTCCCGGTTTGCCACTGGGTCTGGGGTGGTGGCTGGCTGGGTGGTCTGGGAGCGCTGGACTTCGCCGGCGGTACCGTCGTGCATATCAACGCGGGTGTTGCCGGTCTTGTCGCTGCACTGGTGCTCGGGCCACGCAAAGGCTTCCCAACTTCGGCTATGCCGCCGCACAGCATGGTGCTGACACTGATCGGTGCCGGTATGCTGTGGGTCGGCTGGTTCGGTTTCAATGCCGGTAGTGAACTGGCGGCTGACGGTACTGCCGGCATGGCCATGGCGGTAACCCAGATCGCCACCGCGGCGGCAGCACTGACCTGGATGTTCTGCGAATGGATCGTGCATGGCAAGCCCGGTGCCCTGGGTATCGCTTCCGGTGCGGTCGGCGGCCTGGTGGCGATTACGCCTGCGTCGGGTTTTGTCGGTCCAATGGGCGCGCTGGCCATCGGGATTGCCGCAGGGTTTGCCTGTTACCTGGCAGCCACCAAGCTGAAACAAACCTTCAAATATGACGATTCACTGGATGCCTTTGGTGTGCACGCCATCGGCGGTATCGTTGGCGCGCTGTTGACTGGCGTGTTTGTCAGTGCGGCCCTGGGTGGTGTTGGCCTGGCTGAAGGCGTCAGCATGGGCAAACAGGTTTGGGTCCAGTTTATCGCCGTGGCAGCGACTATTGTTTATGACGCTGTCCTCACCTTCATTATCTTGAAGCTGGTCGGGGCCTTTATCGGTCTGCGGGTCAGTGAAGATGAAGAAACCCAGGGACTGGATATCTCGCTGCATGATGAACGCGGCTACGATATCTGATTCAGTCTCTTACTAACGGCAACAACAAAGCCCCGGCAGGAGTGCTGCCGGGGCTTCTTTTTGGTTATCGTAAAGCTGCGGGTTAAATTGCAAACTTCGAGGTCAGAACATAATTATCGCTGGAAGTAGGTATATACGAACTTTGGCTCTGGTTATATTATGCTGAACAGCAGGATATGGCTATTATTGACTTATGTCGGTGATAAATAAAATAACCTTCATTGGATTGATCTCCTTATCCATAGTTACGGGTTGTGCTCCTTTCGAGGCACAACCCGTGCTGGATTATGAAAGCCGTTCAATTACCCGCAATCATGGTGGTGTTAGTGTTTCGATAAGCGTTCTCTCTGACAAAGAGAGCCGTGAAATCTATGGCGTACCACTGGCAGACAAGGATATTCAGCCCGTCTGGATACAGGTCGAAAATGCAGATGACGCAGCATACTGGTTGATGTCAGTTGCGCTCGATCCCTATTTTTTTCCCGCCTCTGAAGCGGTTGAGGCATTCTCTTCTGATTACACGGGCAATCAACTCAGTGAAATCAAACAACGTTTTGAATCACTGGCGTTTCATAATCCCATTCCGCCTGGCACAACGGTTTCCGGGTTTGTCCTGGCGAATCGTGATGAAGGGGTAAAGATGGTGCAGGTCGACCTGGTAGGAGACGACCGCTATAAGTCATTTTCTGTCATGGCGGCCGTTCCCGGTTTTCGTTCCGATTATCAGGCACGCAAGGTCTTCACACAGCAGATTTATTCCGATGAAGAGATCATAAATTATACAAGCAGTAGTGCATTTCGTGCCGCACTCGAGTCGCTTCCCTGTTGCGCGACAAACAAGGATAAAACAAAAGATGCGGACCCGCTCAACCTGGTTGTGGTTGGCGGGCGAAATGATGCATTTCCGGCGCTGGTACGGCGGGGCTGGCGGCCCACGGAGCAAACTTATACCGGTTCGGTGATGAAGATGATCAATTCCGTGCTCTCCGGAGAACGTTATCCCTATGCCCCGGTCAGTCCGCTGTATCTGTTCGGCAGACCCCAGGATCTGGCACTGCAAAAAGCCCGTGACAATATCCATCAACGTAATCACTTACGTCTCTGGCTAAGTCCGATCCGGTTTCATGGAAAGCCCGTTTGGGTAGGTCAGATCAGTCGGGATATCGGTACTCGGTTGACGATACACTCCGCATATCTTACGACGCATAAAATCGATCCCGATGTAGACGAGGCACGTACTGCATTACTTGAGGATATGGCCTATTCACAATCTCTGGTCAAACTGGGCCTTGTCAAAGGCGTCGGTAAGGCATCCAGGGATAAACCCCGTGAAAATCTGACCACCGATCCATATTACACTGATGGGTTCCGGACGGTTCTTGTATTCGATGAAAAGCCGACTGCAATAACGGATATCGAATTTTTTAATTGGGAATCTCGTGAAGGTGGCTTCATTGAGCAGTCTGTGAAGCGTCAACAATAATGAAATCCATATTGGCAAATAAAACAAAACAACTTTGCAGGCTAAAGGCTGCCATGATGGCATTAATGCTGTCTACGCTTGCTCTTTATCTGGTCGGTTGTGCAAACTGGCAAGTCCCCCCCAGGTTTGATGTTTCGGAGTTGCAATCCCGTGCAGTTACGGCCGAGACAAAAGGTGTACGCTTGAGTGCAGCGGTGCTGAGTCGCGAAGATAGCATCGGTATGTTTGGTGCTGACCTTAATAAGGAAGGTATACAGCCAGTATGGATAGATATTGAAAACAGCACTGATCAGACGCTCTGGTTACTTCGCACTGGTACTGATCCAGATATTTTTTCACCACTTGAAGTTGCCTGGTCTTTCCATGGTACGTTTTCCGGTGAAACCAATGCCAGGATAGACCGGTATTTCAACTCCATGTCATTCCAGAATCCCATTGCCCCTCATAGTAAACAATCCGGAGTTCTGTTCACGAATCCGCATAGGGAAATACG
>JASFNY010000001.1:0-35979 GCA_050116795.1 Thiohalophilus sp. | reverse complement strand
ACCCGTGCAGCGTGAATGTATGTACGCCATGC
The DNA here is from genome assembly GCA_050116795.1 of Thiohalophilus sp. Taxonomy (GTDB): domain Bacteria; phylum Pseudomonadota; class Gammaproteobacteria; order UBA6429; family Thiohalophilaceae; genus Thiohalophilus. The sequence continues at coordinate 35,947 of JASFNY010000001.1, read as the reverse complement.
TCGAGGTGTTCGGCGACATTCGCCAGCGTATCGTGTTCAGGCAACACCTGGATGGCGTCGCCGAAGTATGTTCCGAATATCGATGGCGCCACGTAGCCGGCGATCACCGAAGGGATAGCGAGGAGTATCAATGGCACGGTGACGACCCAGGGAGATTCGTGCAAATGCTCACGGGTGTGATCGTCCATGCGTTCCTTGCCATGGAACACGAGGAAGAACATGCGGAAGCTGTACAGGGCGGTAATAAACACGCCGAGCAGCACGGCAATGTATACCAGCTGCGAGCCCGGGATATGCGAGGCATGTACCGCGGCAACGATAATCGCATCCTTGGAGTAGAAGCCGGCAAAGCCCGGGAAACCAATAAGAGCGAGCGACCCGATCAGGGAAGTCCAGTAGGTAATAGGCATGTACTTCTTGAGACCGCCCATTTTGCGAATATCCTGCTCATGGTGCATGGCGATGATGACCGAACCGGCGGCCAGGAACAGCAGCGCCTTGAAGAAGGCATGGGTCATCAAATGGAATATCCCTGCGGCATAGGCCGAGGCACCCAGGGCGACGGTCATGTACCCCAACTGTGACAGGGTCGAGTAAGCCACAACACGCTTGATGTCGTTCTGTACGATACCCAGCAGCCCCATGAAGAAGGCAGTTATCGCACCGATGATCATGACCACGGCGAGTGCAGTTTCGGAAAACTCGAATAACGGTGACATGCGCGCGACCATGAAAATACCGGCGGTGACCATGGTCGCCGCATGGATCAGGGCCGAGATGGGTGTCGGGCCTTCCATGGAATCAGGCAGCCAGACATGTAATGGCACCTGGGCCGATTTGCCCATGGCACCGATAAACAACAGGATGCAGATGACTGTAATTACCGACCAGGCGTGGTCACCAAAAATCGTCATGGTCTGGCCGTTAACCTGGTCCACTTTGCCGAACACGGTGGCGTAATCCAGAGAACCGAAATACATCAGTACCGCTGCAATCCCCAGCAGGAAACCGAAGTCCCCCACCCGGTTTACCAGGAAAGCCTTGAGATTGGCGTAAATAGCCGAATCGCGGGTATACCAGAAACCGATTAACAGATAGGAAACCAGACCCACCGCTTCCCAGCCAAAGAACAACTGCATGAAATTATTCGCCATCACCAGCATCAACATCGAGAAAGTGAACAGCGAGATATAGCTGAAGAAACGTTGATAGCCGGGATCATCATGCATATAACCGACGGTATAGATATGCACCATGAGTGAGACAAAGGTGACCACCAGCATCATCAGTGCGGTTAGCCGGTCCACAAGGAAGCCGATTTCGAAACGAATGCCGTCACTGACCATCCAGGTATACACCGAACCGTTGAATGCCGGTGCACCATCGAACACGAGATGTTTGAAGGTAATCGCGGAGAGCACAAAAGCCACGGCGACGCCCAGGATAGTCACCCAGTGTGCGCCGGCACGACCGATCTTTTTACCGAACAGGCCGGCGATGATTGCGCCAATCAGGGGCGAGAGTACCGTCCAGAGATAGACATTTTCCATGTTATTCATCAGCCTAGCCTTTCATGCTGTCCAGGTCGGTAACATTAATGGTGCGCCGGTTGCGGAACAGCACCACCAGAATCGCCAGCCCGATGGCCGCTTCAGCCGCCGCTACCGTGAGAATGAAAAACACGAACACCTGACCGGCGGTGTCACCCAGGAAATGGGAAAAAGCGATAAAGTTCATATTGACTGCCAGTAACATCAACTCGATGGCCATCAGCAGGATAATGATGTTCTTCCGGTTAAGGAAAATCCCGGCGATACTCAGGCCGAACATTACGGCACCCAGAATCAGAAAGTCGGATAACGCTAGCATCGTGACCTCGCCTATTTCCTGTCGTCGGATTTCATCTTGACCACCCTCACCCGATCTTCGCGCCTGACCGAGATCTGGCTGTCGGGATTCTGGTACTTGGTGGCCGGACGTTTGCGCAGTGTCAGGGCTATCGCTGCGACAATCGCCACCAGAAGGATGACCGCCGCAATTTCGAAGGGATAGACATACACGGTATACAGGACTCTGCCCAGTTCTTGAGTGTTATTGTAATCGGCAGCGTGGCGTTTCATTTCCGTCCACTCGCCATGACCAAAATTGGTCGGCCCCACCACATAAACCAGCATGACCACCAGGATGATTCCCACGCCAATGCCAATGGGCAGATAACGGATAAAACCTTCCTTGAGTCGCGCGGTATTGATATCCAGCATCATCACCACGAACAGGAACAGCACCATGACCGCACCGACATAGACAAGCACCAGGGTGATTGCGAGGAATTCCGCTTCCAGCAGCATCCAGATGGCGGCACTGGCAAAGAAGGTCAATACCAGAAATAACGCAGCCCTGACCGGGTTACGTACGCTGATCACCATGGTGGCGCCAAACACCATGATGGTGGCAAAAATATAGAAGATTAATTTTTCAATCATATTCTTGTTATCTGTTTCGTTTACTGCGTCATTAACGGTATGGCGCGTCCAGAGCGCGGGCCGCGGCGATTTCCTTCTCGTACTTGTCACCCACGGCCAGCAGCCGGTCTTTGGTCATGTACAGATCACCGCGCTTTTCGCCGTGATATTCGAAAATATGGGTCTCGACGATCGAATCGACCGGGCAAGATTCCTCGCAATATCCGCAGAAAATGCACTTGGTCAGATCGATGTCATAACGGGTTGTCCGCCGGGTTCCGTCATCACGCTGTTCCGACTCGATGGTAATCGCCAGTGCCGGGCAGACCACTTCGCAAAGCTTGCAGGCAATACAGCGCTCCTCGCCATTCGGGTAACGGCGCAGCGCGTGCAAACCTCGAAAACGTGGCGACAGCGGCGTATGTTCTTCCGGGTACTGCAGCGTCACCTTGCGCACGAACAGGTGGCGGCCGGTAAGCTGCATCCCCTTGAACAATTCAAGCAGGAACAGACTCTTGAGAAACCGTACTGCGGTATTCATCATCTACGCCTCCTGTTCCTAGTCAAACCACCAACCGAAACCGGTCAGAATCATGATCCCGACGATCATCAGCCAGACGATGGTGATCGGGATAAAGACCTTCCAGCCCAGACGCATGATCTGATCGTAGCGATAACGCGGGAAGGTGGCGCGGAACCATAAATAAAAGAATAAGAAGATCGCTGTCTTGAGTAACAGCCAGTGGATCCCGTGACCCAGCAGCCAACCTATACCAGTAATCTCGAACCAGCTCGCGGGTATCCAGCCTTCGAACGGCGACAACCAGCCACCGAGGAACATGATCGCGGCCAGTACCGAAATCAGGATCATATTGGCGTACTCGGCCAGGAAGAACACCGCGAACACCATGCCGGAATACTCTACATGGAAACCGGCAACGATTTCCGATTCACCTTCGGCCACGTCGAACGGCGCACGGTTGGTCTCGGCCACACCGGAAATAAAATAGATAACAAACATCGGCAACAGCGGCAGCCAGAACCAGTGCAGCGGACTGCCAGCCTGGGATTCGATGATGGTGCCAATATTCAGACTGCCGGCAGCCATAATCACGGTGACCAGGGCAAAGCCCATGGCGATCTCGTAAGCAACTATCTGCGCCGCCGAGCGCATGGCGCCGAGCAGTGCGTATTTCGAGTTTGAAGCCCAGCCGGCAATGATCACGCCATAGACGCCGACCGAAGTGATGGCCAGGATATACAGCAGACCTGCATTGATATCGGCCAGGACGTATTCGGCATTGAACGGAATCACCGCCCAGGCAGCCAGCGCCGGGCCGATGGAAAGAATCGGTGCAATCACGAACAGCACCTTGTTGGCGCCGGTCGGAATAATGATCTCCTTGAAGATCAGTTTCAACGCGTCAGCAATCGGTTGCAACCAGCCACGCGGCCCGACCCGGGTCGGGCCCATGCGCACCTGCATGGCCCCGATGACCTTGCGCTCGGCAAAAGTCAGGTAGGCTACAGCCAGCATCAGCGGTGCCACGATGGCAATGATCTGCAACAGAATGAGTACCGCCGGCTGGGCGAACCACCAGGCGATAAACTCGGCCACAGATTGATAGGTTGAATTAAGCCATTCCATCTCGTTTCGCCCTAAGCCTGTTGCAATTCAATCGGTCCGTAGGCACGGCCCAGCTTTTCACTGCCCGCGACGCCGTAGGGAATCAGGACACAATTAGCCGGTACGGCCTCGTCGATAACCAGCGGCAAACGTGCTTCGATACCATCCTGCCTGACCTGAACGCTATCGGCATCGATCACACCGGTGTCGCGCGCAGTCTGTTCACTCATATACACCGCCGTGGCAATCGCATCGGAGGTGTCCTGCAGAGGCCCGGCACGACGCACCAGTGAATCGACAGCATAAATCGGCAAATGGCCTATACGTTGCAAACCGGCGTTATCGCTGTCCAATGCGGGGGCATGCCATTGTCCGGTGTTATCGAGCGACGAGCCGATCTGATCGCGCAGTTCATTCACGACTTCTTCGGAAGTCACCTGATCAAAGCCATCGAGCTCAAACAGGTTGCCCAGCACGCGCAGGACCTTCCAGGCCGGCTTGGCCTCTTCAAGCGGATTGACTGCTGCGGCAAAACTCTGCCACTGCCCTTCGGCATTGACACTGGTACCGGACATCTCGGTAAACGGCGTGATCGGCAGGATCACATCGGCAATGGCCTTGAGTTCGTCATCCACGAACGGGCTCAGGCAAACCACGAAGTCACTGTCCTGCATCGCTCGTACTGCGGCAGCACCATAAGCGGTATCCAGACCAGGCTCGATGTTTAGCAACAACATGGCCTTTGGCGGCTGAGTCAGCATATCACCCGCATGCCGACCCGGGCTTGCAACTGCCTCACCACCGGGCAGCCGGTGAGGTACCGCGCCGGCCAGCCAGGCACCGGCAGCGTTGGCGCCGTCGCTCAGCAGACCGAAGCAAGCGCCGGACAGTCTGGCGATTAACTCGCCCAGTGCCTGCAGATCAGTGTATTCGTTCTGTCCCATGCCCTGGGTCCCGAGCAACACCATGGGCTTGTCGGCACTGTGCAGATGCTTGGCGATGGCCAGATGATCATCGTGACTGTCGATGTTTTCCAGTTTACCGGCCAGTTCCTGTGGAGCCGCTTCGCCCGTCAGGGTCAAAAGAGCCTTGGCGATAGCAGCCAGGACCCACGGCATCTCGGCCGGGGCCACTACAATGGATTCGGCCAGCGGGAAGTTGACGTCGTAGTCGATGGCATTAACCGACATGACATTGGCACCGTTAAGCGCGGCCTTGCGCAGTCGATGAGCAATGATCGGCTGGTCCTTGCGAATGCAGGAGCCAATCAGCAGGCCCGCATCGATTCGCTCGAGTTCGGCGATTCCGGTACCGAGTGAAGGATAAACCGGCATGTGTTCCTGGGCGCGGAAATCGAGCTGACGCAAACGGTGATCGATATTGTGACTACCCAGGCTGCGCGTCAGTTTTTGCAACAGGTAGAGTTCTTCCAGCGTGGCACTCGGCGAAGCCAGCGCGCCAAGCTGATCATTGCCGTCGCGTTGCTGAACTGTCCTGATTCCCTCAACCGCGTAATTCAGTGCGATTTGCCAATCGACCTGTTTCCACTGTTCGCCCTGTTTGATCAGTGCATGCTTGGCACGCTGTTCGTGGTACAGCCCGGTGTAACTGAAACGATCGCGATCGGAAAGCCAGCATTCGTTGATTGCCTCGTTTTCCTTCGGCAGAACCCGCATCACGGTATTTCGACGCACCTCGATATCCAGGTTGGAACCGACACAGTCGTGCAAGGCAATGCTGTCGCGTTGCTGATTTTCCCACGGCCGTCCGCGATATCGATAAGGCTTGGAGGTCAAGGCACCAACCGGGCAGAGATCGATGACGTTACCGGACATCTCGGAAGAAACTGCGCGCTCCATATACGTGCCGATACGGGTATGCTCGCCGCGACCGGTAGCACCGAGTTCCATGATGCCGCCAACCTCCTGGCCGAAACGCACGCAGCGGGTACAGTGAATGCAACGGGTCATGTCGGTGGCAATCAGCGAGCCGATGTTCTTGCTCGGCACCACGCGCTTCTTCTCGGAGAAACGGGAAACATCCTTGCCATAGCCCATGGCAATGTCCTGCAGATCACACTCACCGCCCTGATCACAAATCGGGCAATCGAGAGGGTGATTGATCAAAAGAAATTCCATTACGCTCTTTTGCGCTTCGAGAGCCCGCTCCGATTTGGTGAAGACTTTCATACCTTCGGTGACCGGAGTGGCGCAGGCCGGCAACGGTTTGGCGACCTTTTCGACCTCCACCAGGCACATGCGGCAATTGGCCGCGACCGACAGTTTCTTGTGATAACAGAAACGCGGAATGGTAATCCCGGCATTGTCCGCCGCCTCGATTACCATCGATCCGGCAGGCACCTGCAGGGGAATCCCGTTGATTTCAATGTTAACGTCTGACATTCAACCGTTGCCTGTTAGCGTTATGAGCGTTCACCGACCAGACACTTGCCATGGTCGATGTGGTACTGAAATTCATCACGAAAATGCTTGAGGAAACTGTTGACCGGCATAGCTGCCGCATCTCCCAGTGCACAGATAGTACGTCCGGCAATACGTTGTGCTACGTCATCCAGCAGATCCAGATCTTCCTGTTTGCCCTGGCCGTGCTCGATACGATGCAGTACCCGTGACAACCAGCCGGTACCTTCACGGCACGGTGTGCACTGGCCACAGGATTCCTCGAAATAAAAATGCGACAAACGGCCCAGCGCATCGACCATGCAGGTAGTCTCATCCATAACGATGACCGAACCGGCACCGAGCATGCTGCCGGCACTGGCCAGCGAGTCATAATCCATATCGGTGTCCATAATGATTTCCGCCGGCAATACCGGTACCGAGGAACCACCCGGGATAACCGCCTTGAGCTTGCGACCGTCGCGCATGCCACCGGCCATCTCCAGCAGTTTGACAAAAGGCGTCCCCAGCGGGACTTCAAAGTTGCCGGGATTGTTCACATGGCCGGAAACGCTGAACAGTTTGGTACCACCATTGTTCGGTTTACCAAGTTCAAGAAACCACTGGCCACCGTGTTGCAGAATGACCGGTACCGAGGCCAGTGTCTCCGTATTATTAATAGTGGTCGGCTTGCCATACAGGCCGTAACCGGCAGGGAAAGGCGGTTTGAAACGCGGCTGACCCTTCTTGCCTTCCAATGATTCAAGCAGTGCCGTCTCTTCACCACAGATGTAGGCACCGGCACCGAGATGATTGTGCAATTCGAAATCGAATCCACTGCCAAGGATATTATTACCCAGTAACCCGGCGGCCCGCGCCTCTTCCAGGGCCCCTTCCATACGTTCGTAGGGTTCCCAGAATTCACCACGAATGTAGTTGTAACCGACAGATGCACCGATGGTGTAACCGGCGATGATCATGCCCTCGATCAACTGGTGCGGGTTATATCGCAGAATATCGCGATCCTTGCAGGTGCCCGGTTCGCCCTCGTCCGAGTTGCATACGATATATTTCTGTCCCGGGGCTGTGCGCGGCATGAAGCTCCACTTGAGGCCGGTCGGGAAGCCCGCGCCGCCACGGCCGCGCAGTGACGAGGTCTTCAGTTCCTCGATAATCTGCTCCGGAGGTGTCTGCTCGGCAAGAATCTTCTTCAGCACCTCGTAGCCGCCGACACTGCGATAGCTTTCGAGCGACCAGGGTTTGTCGAATTGTAGCGTGCGGAAGCAAACTTCATTTGCCATGTTGAATGCCCTCCACTCGTCTACCAGTCATACCAGCCATCATCATTCGCCTGTCAATCGAGACCTTTGAGTATTTCATCGATACGTTGCGGCGTCAGTTTGCCGTAATAGGTATCACCAATCTGGAACATCGGCGCATCAACACAGGCACCCAGACACTCCACTTCCTTGAGCGTAAAACGACCGTCGTCGGTGGTTTCACCCAGACCGATACCCAGCTGTTCCTTCAAATGTTTAACCACGTCACTGGAACCACATAACTTGCAGGATATATTGGTGCAGACACAGATCTTGTGTTGTCCAACCGGTTCCAGTTCATACATGGAATAAAATGTCGCAACTTCATACACGGCGATCGGCGGCATCTCCAGGTACTCGGCAGTTGCCTCGATCAAATCATCAGTCAGATAACCCTTATTCTGATCCTGCAGGATACGCAGCGCCGCCATGACTGCCGACTGTTTTTGTTCAGACGGGTACTTGGCAATCCAGCTATCGATTTCTGCACGTGATTCATCATTGATCAGGTGCAGTTTGCTGCCACCTTTTTTATGTTGCGCCATCATCGATCGATTTCTCCGAATACGATATCCATGGTGCCAATGATCGCCACCACGTCGGCCAACATGTGACCTTCGCTCATTTCATCCATTGCCGCCAGGTGAGCAAACCCCGGCGCACGAACTTTCAAACGGTATGGCTTGTTGGCACCGTCGGACACCAGGTAAACACCAAACTCGCCCTTGGGATGCTCGATTGCGGTATACACTTCACCTGCCGGCAGGGTATAGCCTTCGGTAAACAGCTTGAAGTGATGAATTAATGCTTCCATGTCGTCTTTCATCTCTTCACGACGCGGAGGAGTCAGCTTGTGATCATCGAGCATTACAGGGCCCGGGTTGTTACGCAGCCATTCGGTACACTGTTTCACAATCCGGTTTGACTGTCGCATCTCTTCAATCCGCACCAGGTAACGGTCATAACAATCACCATTAACCCCCACCGGAATATCAAAATCCATTCTGTCGTAAACTTCGTACGGCTGTTTCTTGCGCAGATCCCACTCGATACCTGAACCGCGCAGCATGGGACCGGTAAAGCCCAGTTGTTGCGCGCGTTCCGGCGTGACTACACCGATCCCTACCGTACGCTGTTTCCAGATACGATTATCGGTCAGCAGGGTCTCATACTCGTCAATCAGGGCCGGGAAGCGATTTACAAAGTCGTCGATAAAATCGAGCAATGATCCGCTACGTGCATCGTTGAGCTGTTTGACATCGGCATCGTTCTTGTATTTGCTTTTCTGGTATTGCGGCATCTGTCCCGGCAGATCGCGATAAACGCCACCCGGGCGGTAGTAAGCCGCGTGCATACGCGCACCCGAAACAGCCTCATACATATCCATCAGGTCTTCGCGCTCACGGAAGCAGTAAAGGAACATTGTCATTGCACCGACATCGAGCGCATGCGTTCCAAGCCACATCAGGTGGTTCAGTATGCGGGTGAGCTCGTCAAACATGACGCGGATATACTGGGCACGTTCCGGCGGTGTAACACCCAGCAGTTTTTCCAGCGCCAGGACATAGCCGTGCTCGTTACACATCATGGAGACGTAATCGAGCCGATCCATATATGGAATGGTCTGGTTGAACGGTTTGCTTTCGGCCAGCTTTTCGGTGGCACGGTGCAGCAGGCCGATATGGGGATCGGCCCGCTGGATGACTTCGCCGTCCATTTCCAGCACCAGGCGCAATACACCGTGTGCGGCTGGATGCTGCGGCCCGAAATTCAGCGTGTAGTTACGAATCTCAGGCATGCTTATTCCTCTTCTTCCTGCAGATGACGATCGGCATAGCGATGATCATCACGGATGACCCGTTGCTGGTTGACCCGCGGTTCGATACTGACCGGTTGATAAACCACGCGCTGCTTTTCAGGGTCATAACGCATTTCGACATTACCGATCAGAGGGAAATCCTTGCGGAACGGATGGCCGATAAAACCGTAATCGGTAAGAATACGGCGCATGTCAGGATGACCTTCGTAAACTATGCCGAACAGATCAAAAGCTTCGCGCTCGAACCAGTTGGCCGAGGCCCAGATATTCACCAGCGAAGGAATGACCGGGGGATCGCCATCCAGCATGACTTTCAGCCGCAGGCGATGGTTGTGCTTGATTGACAACAAATGATAGACAGAGGCGAAACGTGAACCTTGCCAGGCCCCGTCACCACCATAATCGAGATAGTCCACGCCACAAACATCGATCAATTCGGAAAATGCCAGCTCGGTCTCATCACGCAGGCGGGTAGCTACTTCAAGCAGGTCACGCTTGTCGGCAACCACAGTCAGTTCACCCCAGGCAACGTCGCAGGACTGGATTTGACCGCCAAGTTTTTCCCGGACCTTTTCGGCCAGCTGTGTGTAATATTCAGACATAGGTGAATGTTTAACGGGCTATGGTGTTTGTTCTTTTTATTTTGTTTTGCAGTTGCAAGATACCGTACAGCAATGCCTCAGCTGTTGGCGGACAACCCGGCACATAGATATCCACCGGGACAATACGGTCGCAACCACGCACTACTGAATAGGAGTAATGATAATAACCCCCGCCGTTGGCACAGGAACCCATGGAGATAACCCAGCGCGGTTCGGCCATCTGGTCATAGACCTTGCGCAGGGCCGGCGCCATCTTGTTGACCAGGGTACCGGCCACGATCATCACGTCGGACTGGCGCGGACTGGGTCGGAAAATCAGTCCCATGCGGTCCATATCATAGCGCGAGGCCGCAGCATGCATCATTTCCACGGCGCAACAGGCCAGACCAAAAGTCATCGGCCACAGTGATCCAGTCCTGGCCCAGTTGATCAATCGATCAGCCGTGGTCGTGACGTAACCTTCTTTCAGTAATCCTTCAATGCCCATTACTTGATGCTCCAGTACGCTTTTGCATTGAACCTGTAACTCGCAAACCGAGCATGCGGCAATTCGCAACGCTTATCCCCGCGCGAGGCGCGCGGCCGTTTGTGTCAAACGAGTAACCTGCTCTTGCCGCTACTCCCATTCCAGGGCCCCTTTTTTCCATTCATAGATGAAGCCAATGACCAGAATCCCCAGAAATATTGCCATGGCGGTATAACCAAAAAGACCTATCTCTTTGAGCACCACACCCCATGGAAACAGGAAAGCAATTTCCAGATCGAAAATTATAAAAAGGATTGCCACGAGGTAATAACGCACATCGAACTTCATGCGTGAATCTTCGAATGCCTCGAAGCCACATTCATAAGGAGAGAGCTTTTCACTGTCAGGACGGCTCGGCGCCAGGACAAAGCCCAGCACGATCATAACAACGCCGACGGTCAAACCGACAATCATGAAAATGAGAACCGGCAGATAGTTCTCTAACATGGGCATGTTCCTCCGCCGAATCCCGCAGTGGCTGCGGATGTATTTATAATTAGCCGCCTCAATGAACGACTTTGTTTATTATTTTTTCTTGTCGGATCAATGCGATCCAAAGCCGAGCCAGTCTAGGCTAGCCATAAACTTTGTGTCAAGTTTGTATAAAGCACGAAACGCCTTGCAGAACATAAAGTTAGCTTAATTTTAGGGGTCTATAAAAAAATTCGCTGCATGCGCCAAAGTAAGGTAAACCGCCAAAAAAAGACCCGCAAAATCCTGTGCGGACAGCGGCTGGTGAGGGAACGGGAATAGCGTCGCAACCAGATACGCCAGAGTGCCTGAAAGATGATAATGCTTTGTTTTTTATTGCTTTTTTACGATATTCACTTTCACTGACGTAAACCCGGCCGCCTGTGATCGCGGGCGTTGTATCTGCTGGCTCTGCTACATTTTTCCAATCAGATTGATGAAGACGCCCTGGCTATCATAATCGAGATCGGTGAGGTCATCGGAGAAATCGGTATAGTTATATCCCACACCAAATTTGAAATTATCGCCAATATGCCGGTAGACGCCGACCAGTGCCCCGCTACGACGATCCTGTGCATCGGGAAGATCAAGCATTCGGGCCTCCATCAGTAAATCCCAGCGGTTAACGAAGTGCCAGTCGGCACGCAGGATATACAGCCTGGCCTCGCTGTCGAAGAATTCGGGATTCTCACGATCCTGGCTGATTTGCCCCAGGCGGTGCGCGTACTTGGCACCGATACTCCAGCGTTTAGTCAGATCATAGGTGGTATCGACCGACAGAATATGGCTCTTCTGTATATATTCCGCAGCGGTGTTGGTCAGAGTAACCTGATCCGCCGCCGGTACATTGTAGAAATAGGTATATTTGAACAGCGTGTTCCAGCGATCATTGGTGGTCGGTCTGTAGCCGTATCCCAGAACCGCCTCGGTGAACTTGCCGTCATAAAATTCGCTCTGCGAACTTTGACTATCGGAATGATTGTACTTGGCGATCAGGCGCCAGTCCGGGTTGATTTGATATTTGAGGCTGTTTTTCACCAGCCAGGTGGTCCGTTCACTGACAGTATCATCCGGGTAGCCGGTTTCATCAATCCGGTACTCGGCGGCGCCGGCATATTTCATGCTTTCGAAACCGTAACCGACGGTAAAGCCAAGGGCGGTACGATCAATCGTGGTGCCGGCATTGCGATCTTCCAGCGAACCGGCATCCAGATTGACCCCAAAGTTCCAGCGATCGCTGGGCGCCAGGTCCATGCCCAGCGAGTGTGTCAGGCCGACCGGCTCATCGCCATGGGTATAACGCTCTTCCGCATAGACGCTGGCCGAATCGGAATACCGGGTACGGAAACCGGAAGTCAGATTACCCTTGCGTGAACGTATTCCATTGTCGGTGCGTTCGTTCTCCAGGGCATAATTGAGATATATATTGCTGCGATCGGATAACAGATATTGCGAGCCAACCCTGGCGCCGGTCCCGGTATCCCCCTCGGAAATCTCACCATCCACGGTAAAGCGATTGGTAGCACGGTAACTGCCGCCTATTCCGACCCGATCATTCTGTTCCCGGCTTTCGGTGGTATTGGCGGTAAACTGGGTAAAGCCATAGGCCGTCCAGTCCTCCCTGGAGTTGTATTCCGCCTTGAAAGCAATATCGGTCCGCTGACCTTCTGTCTGGGTGGTCGGAACCACGGGCGACTCATCCTTGCGTGAATCATGTCGGCCGCCGGTAGTGAGTTGCCAGTTGTCATTCAATTGATAACCGACACTGACATCCAGGGCCGAAGTCTGCAGATCCTGTTTCTGGTCTTTCCTGTCTGCCTTGATATCCAGCTGCAGGGATTCGTTGATCGGCATACTTAATGAACCACCGACCTGGTCAACATCGGTATTGGTCAGCTGCCCCGGTGCCGAGAATCCGGCGTCACGGTGCTGGGTATAAAGGGTGGCGGTGCCGTTGGCGCCATCGAACAGATCATCCAGTTTGATACCGGCTTCCACGCGGCTGGCATCGGCCGAAACAGTTTCACCGGTGGAAAGATCCAGTGGATCGTAACTGAAGCCGCCATCCAGGGAACTCTGTAGTCCGGTACCCGCCCCTTCGCTTGAGGCCATTTCCATCTTCAACCAGGTCCCACTGTTTTTACGCAGGGTCAGGTCTACCCCGTTCACTTTGCTTTCGCTGCCGGGTTCACCCTGGTTACTGTTGGTCAGGCCGAGTTTGACATGATCACCGAACCAGTAATGGATACGTCCGCCGGTGGCCACCTGGTCCAGTTTCTCGAAGCCCGGAGTGTATTCGTAACGGGCCACCAGATAGGCCGGGTGTCCACTGCCCGCAACATCCTCTACCAGCAGGTTGTCATCCGAGGTGGAGGACAGAGCGTTGCTTAACACAACCCGGCCCTGGATATAATCGATGTCATAATCGATCCCCGGAACCAGCTCCTTCACACCGATAACAATGCCGGAATCCTTGTCTCTCACCTCGATCCGCAGCTTGTCGGATCCGATGAGAATATCCTGATGCTTGAGGAAATACAGGGAACCGCCGGTACCGCGCAACTCATCCCGCGCTGCCACTGAACCCGGATCGGCGGCAAAGCCATCCAGCAAATAACGTTTCTCACCAAAGCTGGTGGTTTCATCATCTTCCAGGTGCAGGTTGCCGCCATACAGGGTCCGGTCAACCTGGGCCAGATCAGTGTCCAGGTAATTGATATCGAAATTGCCCCACAGACCGTAATCCTCGTCCTTCTTCAGCTTGACGTAGAATTTGCCCAGGGTCGGTGCCAGTTCCTCAACGCTGCTGTCATCGCCAAAGGTCGGATAGTAGTAATCGGGATCCAGTCTGCGGAAAATAGAATCGGGCGACTTCTCGGTGAAGTTGCTGAAGATTTCGTTCAACGGTCCCTCACGGGTATCGGCACTGGTGGTCAACTGCCAGTTGTCCCCGAACTTGCCGTTGACGAAAAACGCCAGTTGCCCGTCTACAGTCAGGTCATTGTCATAGTGCGTGGTATCGCCGGTCACCAGTTTGGCCGGGCCGTTGGTGTTGTCCTTGCTGACCACGACATCGGCCATGCCGACATAGAACCAGTCATCGTTGTCCATTTCCAGATCGCGCAGGAACAGTTCCCCGTTACCCTGTTGATCGACTACTGCCACTTCCACGCTATGCAGGCCCGACGGCAGGATCTCTTCACTGACGAACTCCTTGTCGTCACTGACCGGCACCGGACGACCGGCCAGCCATACCGTATGATCGGCAGGCACATTTTCACCGTTGACCCGCACCGTGCCACCTTCCAATGGGATGTTCTGCAATGCCAGATGATTTTCCCCATACCCGACCAGTAATTCCTGATCGATATTCAGCATCTGATCGGCATCTTCCAGTTGATCGACGATCCACAGCTGCTGGGGTTCGGTCTCATCAAACCGGCCTTCGGCATCATAGACGCGCAAGACATACTGCAGTTCCATCACGGGCGCATTGAATTCGACCAGACGCGGCTGCCATTCGGCATAGCCATCCTTGTTCAGCTCGATCACTTCGAGCGGGGTATCACGTGTTGACTGCCCCTTGTTAAACAGGCGGACTTCCATTTTGTCGATGAAAGCAGCGTAGTTGGTATAGGCGCGGAAATGTGTCCGGTTGTCTTCCAGGCTGGTGGCAGGATCGTTGAGATAACTGATGGTGCGTGGCCAGGCAGTGACATTCAATCGCGGTTTCAGCTTGAGATTATCGAAGCGGAATTCAATATCGGTTTTCTCCAATGCCACATCGGTGCAACGCTGAATGTCAGCACTGCTGCGATTCGGATCATGCAGGGGCTCGCCATCGACGGTAATCCGCATCAGGTTCAGGGCATACGGGTTGCTGGGCTCGATCTCGCGGGTAATCCGGGTGATATCCATTCCCTCGTCTTCATCCAGCATGGCCAGAGCATCATAGACAATCTGGACGACCACCCTCGATTCGTCATCGTCTGCAAACTGGCGCGCAATGACCTCGTCAGTCTGCACATAGCCGCGTCCCTCGAACTCGACCTGTTTCTCGCTCAGGGAGAGTTCTTTCTTGATCTCATCCTTGACCCTGCGAGCACGCGCCGTGGACAGGCCGATGTCATCGCCGTATAACATCGCGGTACGCCGTTCCAGGCGTTCATTACTGGTGTAACCGATGAACCGTAATCTGACGTTGGATTTTTCCTCGATCTGCTCCATCAGGCGCTGCAGTCGCGATGTATAACCGAGCGGTATCTGCGGATCTCCGTCTTTGAAATAGATCGGTTCGATCGGGCCGGTAGGCGGCTGATATATCCGGGTGACGGTTTCAGCGGCGGCGGAGTCCGGACAGGACTGGATCTCGTCATTCATGACTTCCAGCGGATCGTCGTACCAGAACTCGACCTCGATTCGGCGATTCAGTGCCCGACCGTTAATCGAATCATTACTGGCAATCGGTACCGAGCTGCCTTTACCGTCACTGCTTACCGCCCGGTTGGGTAGCCCCAGTTTTTCCTGAACCACCAGGGCGACACGACGGGCATTGGCCTTGGACAGCGCCATATGGTCCCCGTAGATCCGTGCTGCGCGATCGGCCAACGGCAGGTTATCGGTATGCCCGATAAACCGGATCATGACATTCTTCTTGTCCCGCAGGTTATTCAGGGTCTCACGCAGATCGCCGATAAATCGCTCCGGTAATTCGATCTGACCTTGCTGCAGGCGTAATGGCGGTACCAGGTTCTTCAGGCGTATTCGTTTACTGTATCCCTGCTTGTAACTAATCTTGCACACCGTCTCCATGCGGCAGATCTTGACCCGCTTGTTGTCCGGGGTTTTCTCGATCTCTTTTTCGACGACCTTCTCACTCACCTCGTCATACCAGACCTGTACCTCAACCCGGCGATTGCGTGCCTTGCCGGCAGCGGTGTCATTACTGGCTATCGGCCGGGTTGCACCGGCACCATCATAGGAGATGGCTTCGGGGGGCAGGTTTAACTCGCGCTGGAAGAACAGCGCGGCCATCTCGGCCCGTGCACGGGACAGCCCGAAGTTGTCGCCATATTGCTCGGCGACACTGCCGCTGAGAGGTACGTTGTCAGTATGGCCGATAAAATGCAGTCGTACATTGGTACGATCTTTCATTTTTTCGAGTACTTCGCGTAACAACACCACAAACCGTTCCGGTATTTCCGCAACGCCGGACTGGAAGCGGATCGGTGGCACCACGTTTTTCAGTTTTTTGGTGGTGTAGACCTTCTCCAGACTCTTCTCGATCTCGACCTGGTCCTCTTCTTCCTGCTTGTACTGACTATCATCCTGCACCCAGGGAATAAACACCTCATCCGGCGGCAGGTGCTGTTCGGTATTCTCGCCGATCACATCCTTTGTTACTTCGGTCACGGTAGCGTCTTGCGTACTATCTTCTCCAGCCGGTTCTTCCGCTGCGAACAACGGCAGAGATAAAAGGCACAGCAACAGCGTCAGGCCAAGCTGTCGCCTCAAGTTGCCCGTATAGGTGGCATATTTGAGCATGAGCAGATGAGCAATCATCACAGATCACCCCGCTCATCCGGTCCGCCGCCGCGCCAGAACACTTCGGTCTCAATACGTAACTTGTAGGGTTCCTCCCAGCGTTCCTCGACCATCTGTTTGACGGCATCGAGTCGATCTTCGACCAGGCCATCATCTTCATTCTCGGCCAGATAGGACAAACGCAGGACTGATGCCGCTTTCCTGAGTTGCCCAACCAGCAGATCCAGCCGCGGTATCCATTGCGGACGCATTTTGGCTGAACCGGGTTCGAAGACCGCATCGGCCATGTCCAGCTTGACCACCCGATGAATCGTGGCACCGAAATTGAATTTGACGATCTTGCCTCGAGTAACGCGCTGCACTC
Source organism: Thiohalophilus sp. (assembly GCA_050116795.1). Lineage (GTDB taxonomy): Bacteria > Pseudomonadota > Gammaproteobacteria > UBA6429 > Thiohalophilaceae > Thiohalophilus. Next base: position 18,814 of record JASFNY010000001.1, on the reverse strand, counting down.
GTGGGTTTTCGGTGGTGACGCGATAACCGGTCGGGAGACTGCGCTCGTCCAGTTTCATGATGAAGTTGGAACCGCGATCCTGATTCGGCGTGATGGCACAGGTGACATGGAACCGGCCGTATTCATCGGCGGTAATTTCCAGGCCACGGGCGGTATAGACACGTGCACCAGGTAAGCCAGGCTCGCCCTCGTCCTGGTAACCATTCAGGTTCTGATCATCAAAGACCTTGCCGATGATGTCTGAACAATCGAAGGTGGGATCAGGTACCACACGTACCGTGGCACTGGCTTCCCCGGAGACATAATCACCGGTGATATTGTTCAGCACCCGTGCCCGGTTAATGTATTCCCCTTCGTTGACCCCGGAACCGACGATCAACAGTAATTTGATCGTTAGGCTGGAATTCGGTGCAACAACCATGTCGGACCAGGTTAGCTGTTGTCCGTTGATAGCCGGTTCCATCGGGGTATCATTGACCCGCGCGGAATTTTTCACGTATTTGAAACCGGCCGGGAAGGTATCGATTACATCCAACGCTGCCAGTGGTGCACTCAGCGTGTTATTCAACCTGATGGTGTAGGGCACCAGATCACTACGGGTCACATTGACCTTGGCAGCAACTTTTGACAGTGAGACGGCTGAACCCAGTTCCGGATCCAGTGGTATATGATTGTTGAACATTTCGCTGTGACCCGGCACCAGCGTGTCATTCAGGGTCAGGTTCAGGTGATAGCGAGTACCCGGTCCTGCCGCAATGGATGTCGCCGGCGGCAGCTCAGAGATTTGTGCTTCACAATGGTTGGTAGTGGCGGTTATCGCATCACTGGCAGTTCCCGGACAGGACGGCACATCAAATGCCGCTGTGGCCGCGCTGGTCGTCGGTGGAACCAGTACAGAAGGTGCGGCGGTATAACCGCTGGCTGGCGGTGTAATCTGAATGAGATAGTCGTCGCCGGCATTACATTCCGGTTGAGTAAAGTTAAGGGCAAACTTGTAGTAACCATTCGCGGTACTGACCTGTCCCTGCTGTGCCGTATCATCAAAGCAGCTGTCCGGCAGTTGCAGATTGTCCGAGGCACGCAGCATGACCAGCGTGGCTCCGGCCACCGGTGTACGCAGCACCGCATCGTAAACCACACCATTGGGTTGTATGGGTAGATTCAGGTTCTGAGTGTTGCTGCCCGAGGTGACCACGATATTGGTAATCGACTGCTGGCCATCGGTAAACGGCGAATCGGTTTCACCCAGTGAGGCGGTATTCGCTCCGCTCCCGGGAGCAGTAAAACGCAGTTCGTAGTTATCGCCACTGAGATCATTTGGTGCAACACCATTGAACTGGAACTGACCGCTGCTGTCTGTCTGGGTCGAGGCATACAGCACGCTGTTGCGATACAGGTTTACCGTCCAGTTCGCCAGTAACCGTTCACCACTGTCGGCAGTGAGATCAAAATCGGCATCGTGCCAGACATTACCGTTCAGACTGGCAACGCCCGGTGTGCCACCGACATCGACCGAGACACTGGCCGAGTCGTTCCGGGTACCCGCATCCCAGCTGACATCGGCGGTATTGGTAATTGTGGTACCGATGGCCAGGGCCGAATCGATCTGGGCACGGAAGCGTAATACCACCGTGTCACCCGGCTGCAGATCGCCATAAGGAGTCGAATAGTCGGCTGTGAGCACCGGATCGGAGAAACTGATCCCCGCCGTCGAACCGTTCATGATCGCCGAACCGGCTACATAGTTAAGCTGATTAGCTACCGGCAAATCCAGGTTATCGGTGATCGTCACATCGGTGGCCGCGACGCCGCTGATGTTGGTAACCCGTATTACGTATTCCAGCTCACCACCAGGCAATGCGGCTCCGCCACCGACGACGTTAACATCCTTGGTAATCGACAATTGCTGGACGTTACCCACGCCGATGATGGTCGGTTGATCGCCATTGCTGTCGATACCATCCTGGTCAGTTGGTTCATCCGGCAGTTCGTTGTTGCTAACCGTGCCCTGGTTACTGATGAGCACGCCACCGGTCACATCGACTTCGAAAGTGACCGTCGCCGCCTGACCCGGTGACAGGGTACCGTTACCGGCGGTGGGCAACGGGGGAGTAAGATCCGAAGAGCTGATATCCAGCCCGCTTTCCAGTGCCGACACACCGGCAGCGGGATCCGGTACGGCAAGAGTGTTCAACGTTGTACTGTTGGGTACATAAGTCGTATCGGCCGGGATCGCATCGGTCAGGACTACGCCCGTGGCCGGCAAGGCCCCGAAGTTGGTGGTGATGATGGTGTATTGCAGCCGGTCGCCGGGATCGACGATACCATCACCATCGTTGTCGATGACGATGCTGACGATTTTTTGCGAATCGACCAGCGGAACGCTGCCCACCACGTCGATGGTCGGATCATCAACCAGTGCGGTCGAAGGATCATCCGACGGCTGTTCCGGGAAGCTACCGCTGCCCTGCCCTTGCCCGTTAACGAATCCCTGGTTGGAGATCACGGTACCGTCGACCGCATTGGTATCGACAATGACATCGAAGGTGATCGTTGACACGTTACTGGTGGTGGCGCTGCTGTCGGCACGCAGATAACCGGCGGTGGTATTCTCCGGGGCATTGATCAGCATGCCGCTTTCCAGTGCCGACACCCCGTTCGACGGATCGCCTACCGGGCTACCATTCAAGGTGGTACTCCCGGGGTCATAGCTGGTGTTACCCGGTATCTGATCGCGCAGCGTGACATTCACTGCATCCTCGGTACCGGTGTTCTTCACCGTGATGGTATAGCGCAGCCTGTCACCCGCCTCGAGTGTCGCCGGATCATCTGTCAGATCCTGGGAAGTCTTCCATACTTCAAATGCCGGGGCAGAATTAATGGTTACGGCTGTCGGATCTTCAGCACCTCCGATATTCGGATCATCACTATCCAGTGTCAGGCTATCGAGAATGATTACCTGGGCCTGGTTGAGTACCTGGCTGCCGTTGGTAAGAACCGGGGCAAGAGTGACTTCATACACGAAGGTCAGACTGTCATTGGCACCGCCCTGAGCATCCAGGTTGAGGTTCTGTATTTCCAGCAAGCCGGTGCCATTCGTCCCGCCATTGCTGTCACTGACATCCGTACCCGATGGTAAAGTGATGATGTTCAACGTCCCGGCGGCAAACTTCGATTGCGTAGTATTCAGTCGATCCAGTTCATCTCGCAGGGTGAAATCGGTTACCGGCACATCACTGATATTGGTGATGGTTACGGTGTAACTCAGGGTATCGCCCGGTTGTGCGGTGCTCGCCGGGCTCTGGCTGGAAGTTACGTTGTCAACGGTCTTCTGAATAGAGAGTTCCGGTAACTCGGAAGTTACTGTGTGCGCATCTTCATGGAGCAGGCTACCGTCGGTCAGCGCGCGGCTGTAGGTACGGATCTGACCGGTCGCACCGGCACCGGCGGTATCCAGGCTGAACCATTCGGTGGCGCCGGCAATATTGGTCAGTGGCTGGGCCTGCGGATTATCGAGATCCAGTTCAGCCTCGTAAGTAATAATCAGCCGCTGGGTCGGCGCCACCGCGGCGTCCGCCGTTTGCATTGTCAGCGTCAGGCTGCAGGTCGGGTCACCGGTGAAGCTGCTGACATAATCGGTCCCTTCCACCAGCACTCCGGATACCGCCGTACTGCCGTCAGCCTCGAAGACCTGGGCGGTAATGTTTGCCGGCGGTGTATCACACATGCCGCCCGGCGAGGGGTTTGGCAACAGGTCCGTGACCGTAATGTCCCAGGCCGTGCTGTTACCGGTATTCTGAAGATCCAGCGTGAAGGTCTCCGGCACACCGAGTTGCATCTGCCCCGGGCCGGATTTCTGCATCACCAGTTGCGGCTCGACGATCCGCATGTCGGCAGTGGTACTGCTGCCGCCCGGTTGTTGGGTTGCCGGCGTATCGTCCAGCTGGTTATAGGTATAACTCGCGGTATTGTTAAACAGCACTCCTGCCACGTTGTCTGAACTGTCATTTACAATCACGGCAACATCGATAACGATCTGTTCGCCCGCCGGGATATCGATACCGTCAGTGGTATCTTCGATCACCAGGCTGGTCGCCGTGCCGGTATTGACCGGGGTCCATGACAGTGAACCGGACACCTTGCTGACGCTGACAAAACCAAGATCGGCATCACCGGAACCCGCTGGCAGGTTATCCAGGATGCGTACATCATGCAGCGCGGTTGGATGTGGTGACGCCGGGATGGTGATGCGATAGCTGAAAGTCTCGCCGATGGTGACATCGGTCGAGGCCGGATTTTCTTTTAATGGCGCACCTGGAGCATCGGTAGTCAGTGTGGTCGAAGCGGTATTGGTTGGCCCATAAATTTCCCGCACACCGCTGACACTGCCCGCCGTGGGAGCGGCTTCATCATCAAACGAGTAATAGGACAGGCCCTGTGCCTGGTTGGTCAGGGTCAGACCCGCACCGATATCGGGATCGGCCTGGACCTGGTACACCAGGGACAGAGTCTGCCCCGCCGGGATGGTATAGGAATCAGCGACGCCGGTATCCAGGTTCCAGTTAACAATACCGGTGGTCGCATCATAGATTGGCACCGGGTTCGCTACCGGTGTTCCGCCGATGGTGGTGCTGACCATGGTGATGGTAGCGGTACCATTACGCATACCGACAGGTATGATGTCCTGCAGCATCAGATCATAGGCCGGTGCCGTACCGCTGTTACTGATGTCGACGGTATAGGTCACCAGTTCATTGGCCTCGATGACTGTATCGCCACCGGCAGCCGAGGCAGATTTGCTGACACTCAGGTTCGGTTGCAGCAGGGTGATCGCCTGACTGCTGCTGCGGGTCTGGGTGCCCGAGATGTTGTCATACTGGAAGGTGACCGCGTTGGTCAGGGTGGTCGAGTTGACCTGGGCAAAGACGTTATCCAGCACCCGTGCCCGGTAGACGATGATGAAATCGTTGTTTGCCGGATTACCGTCACCGGCATTGACGATATCACCAATATCAATAGTGACTGTCGTCGGCCCGATGGCGGGATCGCCGCTGACCGTCGCATTGTTGATCGCGGTATGGGTAAACGGTGAGACCGAGGTAAAGGGTGCACTGCTGTCCCCGTTGATGCTGACCAGACCTTCAAATGCCAGCCCCTGCGGCAGGCTATCGCTGACCAATACATTACCGCTGGTTCCCTCCTGCAGCGTCAGGCGCAACTCGTAATCCACGATATCGCCGATTCGCACATTGGCATCGCCGCTGCCAAAAGTATCGGTCAGGCGTGCCTTGCTGATAGTGTTCAGATCGGGCGCATTCAGAATTGCCGTCACCGGCCCGGTGAAATAATCGTTATAGGCCGGGCTTGCCGTACCGTCGCGCTCGGCCGCATCAGCTCCATCCAGGCTGGTCCACTGAATCGAGGCGCTGTTGGTCAGCTGCTGTCCGGGCAGTACGTTGTCCAGCACCACCACGTCGTAGGTGACCGTGACCGTGCTGCCCTCGGACACATCGATATCGGCGTTGGCATCGGCCAGGCTCCAGCGCATGGACTGGGCAGTGGTGATGCCATCACCGCTGGTAACAGGATCATTGATAGTGTTACCGGCGCCATTGACGGTCGAATTGCCGCTGTAAGCCAGCCCCAGACTGAGATCGTCGTTAATCGAAACATCAAGCGCATCGGAATAGCTGGCGCCGCTACTGGCTGTAATATTCAGACTGTAACGCAGGATATCGCCGGCAATCGGAGGATTACCGGGATTGCTGACATTAACCACGGTCTTGTTGATGTTCAGCAGCGGTTCTACCACGCTGACGGCTGGCGTGGTATCTATCAACGTTTCGGTCACGGCCGTTTCACCGTTGCTGTAGTTGACCGTTGCCTGGTTCTGCAGGCCGTCACCGGCATTGGTCGCCGCATCATTGTTAATACGTGCGTAGTAGTCGACACGGATCACCGGGTTGACAGTATTGACCGTCAAATCATCCTCGGTACTTGTAACCACGGTGCCGATGTCCCAGCTGATGTTTCCGGTTGCACCATCGGCCGGAAAGGCAGTTAATGCTCCTTCTGAAGGTGACTGACCATTGATGCTGGCGATATCCTGGAAGGTATAACTCACGTCATAGCTGGCATTGTTCTCCAGCACATAACTCAGTGCACCGAAATTCAGGTTGTCCGTCGCAACCAGGTTCTGCGTTGTTCCTTCCGGCAGACTGATTTCAATCTGGAAATGTTTACGCGCGCCTACCGCCGGTACCAGGCCGGGATCCAGATCTGTCTTGTTCATGGTCAGCGGCAGAACTTCTGTCTGGGCGCTGGCTTCCGTTTCGTAATCGTTCAGGGTGTCGAGCGGATTGTTCGGTAATACACCGTTACGCATGCCGTCGGCACTACCATCGGCGCCGATCGTGCCACTACTGTTGAGTGCCGTGGTCTGTAACGGCAACGAGGTCCAGCTGGCCTGCGCGGTGTTATTCAGAATTTCGTGAGGTTGGGCGGCGGTGTCGACTCGTACATCGAATGTGAATGTTCTGACCCCACCAACAGGTATTTGATAATCCGGATTGGTTGGATTCCATTTGAAGATGGGTTGATCCGGACCCAAAGTTGTGGTGTCGACCACATCCGGTGGATCGGTACCCGATAGGTTGCCCAGGTAAGTCAGATTCGTACCGACCAGATCGTCCATGACCTGGAGGTTATAGGCCGATGCAGTACCGCCATTGATAGCCCTGACTGTTACGGTGAGCACATCCCCTGCATCACTATTGGCCACGGCAAAGGATTTGATCAGAGAAATCTCGGGCTCCCTGACTTCCAGATCAACCTGACCAAAGTTCAATGTCACCGTTGAACCGGCATCGTTGACATAACTCAGACGCGCTACGGTGGCGGGATCGCCATTACTGATTACCTGGCCATCGATATTCGCCGCAATGTTCTCAACCCGGGCGATAAAGGTGACTGGGAATTCAAACAGGCTGGTACTGGGTGCCGCAGTTAATTCCTGGTCACCAAAATTCCATTCCACGAGGTTACCGGTACAGGTAGGCGTGATCTGCCCACCCGGTGAAAATCCGGCTGCACTGTAGGGAGCCGCATCCAGATTTACCACCGGAGCCTCGCTACAGCGAATCCCTGCCGGCAACTCATCGCGAATGACAAAGTTGCGCAGGTTGGCAACCGGGATAAACGCCCGCAGTTCGTATTCCACTTCCTCGCCGATCGACACGGATTGAGGTGTGCCTCCCAGCGGCGTGTTGGACAGTTGCAAAATGGTTTTCGGTTGAGTCTGCAGTGGGAGAATCTGCACTGCTGCCGAGGCATCTGCCGAGGTATAGAAGCGAGCACCACCCAGAGTGCCGGTTGCTCCCGGTGCGACAGTCTGATTTCCCGAGTCCCCGGCCAGACTGTCATAAGTCGCTGACACGGTGTTGGTCAACGTCTGCAGCGGTGCGACCGAATCGTCGGGATCGACCCGGTAGTAGAAAGTCACGCTGCTGCCAGGCTCAAGCTTCAACAGTGCGGAACTGTGTGTATGCGAATAGGTAATGACGGGTGGCGTACCGTTTTCCACCACGTTGTCGCTGATGCCACCCTCGCCGTCGCTGTCGGCGCCGTCGATCAGCCCATCCCCGTCGTTGTCGAGACCGTCGCTGGCAAACGGCACGACATAGACCATGTCACTGCTGTCAAGCACATCGCTCGAGACGATATCGTAGGCCGGGGCCCGCGTATAACCGGCACTGCTGGCCTGGTTGGTCAGGGTGATTCTATATATATAGGAGTCCTGGGTATCGCCGTCGTCGGCCAGGTCGACGAAATTGGAACAACCGGTACCCGAGCCATACAGGGTCTCGTTACAGACCTGTTTGTCCACCAGGAGATTCGGTTCAGTAATTCGCAGATCTACCCGGCGTATTGGCTCGTTCGGATAGCCAACGGTCGAGGGACCGAGTGTGTAGGTCTCCACCGCTCCGGTATTGAGATTACTGAAGGTGGCATCGAAAGTGGAGTTCAGTACATTGAAACTGTCAGCACTGTGCACGTTGGGCACAGCGCGAGTATCCACCGGTTTATTCAGCAACCGCGTGGTGGTATTGACGATGAACCATTCATCGGCGATCTCGATGCGGTTGGCGTCGGCCGTATTGAATCGCCAGTCAAACCAGCGTTCATCCGGCGCTGTGAGATCGGCCGGGTTGCGAGACAAATCATTATTGATACCAATTAACGAAGTGGAAGCCGCATAGGGATCGGTATTGGAGATATAGGCCTGGCCATCAGGGATTTCATCGACAACGTCAATATTCTGTACCGCAATGTAGGCATAACCCGGTGTTTCAAAACCGAACCACCCACCGGTTTCAATCAGATAAGTACACTCCTCGCCGATTTCTACCTGTTCGAATCCACTGCCGTCGAAACTTGCCGGCGGGTTTTCACTGCATTCACCAACCTGGCTCTTCTTCAGGTTGAACCCGATGACTCGTGCCCAGACCGCATCCAGCGAGTAGTTGTTGCTCGGATCGGTCAGCCCGTCAGCACGCGTCACCGGTGTCGGGAACCACAGCGGTGTGCCGTCATCGAGCAGAATCTCGCCGATCACATCAGCGCGGAAAGTGAGATCATCCACCGCGATCCTGCCAGCATCGGAGGTTTTGATAACGTTGAAGTTATAGTTAACCGACTGATTAGGCGAGATGACAGTTGGTGAGGTACATTCGTAGACGGTCGCCGTCGATGGAATGGCTATCGGGGTGACCTGGTCCTTGACCCACACCTGCCGCGGAATGGGTTGCCATTCGTCGGGACTGGACGGCGTACTATTCGGCGAATTAACAACACTACACCCGGCCGGGGCGCTCACCACGTCCATGGTGGTACCGAAGGTTACGTACAGATGGTAGTTCCTGGCTTCGTGTCCCCCGTTATTCGTCAATGTCACCGGCAGGGTCAGTTGCTGATTCGGATCATTGGTGAGGATAAAGGTGGTACCGTTAATAGCGACATCCAGGTCCTCGGGGAAGGCGGCAAAGTTCTCATTGAATGTCAGTTGTTGAGCACCTTGTGTATTACAGAGTGTGTTGTAGTCGATAGTCAGACTATTGCTCAGGCTTGAGGTGTAAGCGGGGTCGGTCCCGTCACCGGTGACTTCCGGCGTAACATCAAGGTTTGCCGCCAGATCGTAAGGCTCAACGACACTTCGGTCCTGGCTGATCAAAACGATCGGAAAAGTGACGGTAATTTCGTCGCCATGACGAAGCAGATGTTCGTACGTCTCCCCGTTATCTGAATAAGAGGTGCTACTCCACAGGCGAAACTGTGGACCGGTATTTTGCAATGGATCCTGCGACGGTGAACTCAACGATCCCTGCGGGTTTTCCCAGGTGAGGCGATCAATCATGCCATCGTAGCTGCCATACAGCGGGTCGATGGAACTCTCGCCTACCACCGGCGTGCCTCGCACCGGCAGAGTCTTGGTCAAACCCGAGCTCCAGTACGTAGGATCGACGACGTATTCTGGTGGCAGAACATCGTCCAGATAAATGTCCTTGACGGTACCTCCGGTATTGTTGGTGATAGTCAGGGTTACGTAACCCCGGGAACCGACGGGCTGTCCGGGATTGATACCCGTGAGCTGTCGATTGATCGTGAGCTGTGCGTTGACATCACCAACGTAAGTTCGCAACACCGCACTGCTGCTGGAAGCGTTAGGAATACCCCCTACCCCGTTGGCGTCTACCTCACAGCCAAACTCAAGCTGGTTTGCCGTGTTGGTGCGCCCTCCTGAAGTACAGGAGCCGTCTGCCGTGACCTTGCCGACCAGGTAGATGAAAGTGGAACCACCGGCGGCCACATCCACTTCCCACCCGTTCAGGTTGCGGCTGAACCCATTGACACTGCCACCATTAGGATAATTTGTCGTGCCCGCGTCACCAAAAGGATTGGTCACTTCCCAATCGCTGAGCGTACTGTTACCCGCTGCGATACATCCGCCAACAGGTCCGGCACCGTTGGCATTGGCAATGGAGAGCGCCTCGCCTTCAGAGGGACAGGCATAGTTAATCTCGAAGTTTCCGTCCTGCATCAGGTCGGTGAACATAAGATCCTGCATATCGGCCAGACCGCTGTTACTGATCTGTATGCGCCAGATGATGTCATCGTTATTGTGACCGTAGACGGGATTCGTGTAACCGCCCTGACTGGCGTCGACATTGCGGCCCAGCTTGGTAATGTTCGGATTCGGGGCATTCATGTCCAGAGTGTGGGAGTCAGTTTCGTCTGAACAGGTATCGGTATCAGTGGTATAGGCCAGGGTAGCCTGCACTGATTTACTATCGAAATAGAGCCCCTCTTCGTCCTGGCTGTTCGAGCGCCGTACCTGGAACGTGATATCCAGGTACTGCCTGTTACCCGAGTTGTTACCAGCCGGATCCAGCCAGAAGCCGCCAAGATCCCAGGTCCACTCGCCTGGTGCAGTTTGGGTTGGATCAGTTGAGAGTGGTGCAGCGCCGAAACGCGTGTTAAACGTGGTAGTGCCGGGGATCGGTTCAAGCCCACTGGCCTGGAAATCCTCGGTAATGGCGAGATTGGTTATTTCAGGATTAAAGTTACGCCCGTATTCGACTCGGAGAGTAACCTCACCAACACCGCACAGCTCACAATAGCTTTGCGGCTGGTGATTGATACTTATGTCATTTGGATTGGGGCAGGCTTCTGCAGATGCTGTCTCAATGGAAAATAGAAGTCCAAGCACTGATAATACAAGATATACCAGGGCACGCGGGGCTTGCACATTTTTTCCAATGCGGTACATGGACAACCAGTTCTATTCCTGGGTTAAAACACATACATATATAAAGCCTGACGACTTAGTGACGCGCAGACCTTAGACATCAGGAGAATCCTGATGCAGCAAACCAATATGTTTCATATTATTTTTCCTTTTTTTTATTTTTTATTTTTAGACAAATAAAATAATACCCAGGCCAGATTCTATGACGCCGGAAGGAAGTCGATCGGATACTTGATAGTGACAGTAGGAACACCTTTCTTGGCACCGAAGTTGAATCGCTTGACTCGTGCAACAATCTTCTTGGCCAGTGGTCCAGAGCCTGCACCCATATCGATAGAATCAACCCTGGTCAGCGAAACACTACCGTCAGGTTCAATCCTGATTATCAGAACAACCTTGCCCTGCAGAGTCGGATTTTTGCGTAACTCACGGTTATAGATTCGATAGAGGGCGGCTTTATACCGATCAAAGACGATCTGAATCTCTTCATCGGTTCGTGATGGTCCTGGCCCACTGCTCAGCGGTCGCTGCTGATCTGCCATGTCAGTACCAATTGTGCTCTCTACACGGGCGAACTCGATGTTAGAGAGGTTTTTACCACTGCCACCCACATTGCGGCTGATATTTGAGGTATTGATACCGCCACTGGTCTGGCCAGCCGAAGAAGTCACGATAGACCGCTTGGTCCGTGTAGTATTCTGTCCCTTGTTGGTGATATCAGCTTTGGCACCCAGTTTGTCGGCAGGAGAGTCATCCAGCAGATCGGAGAAGTTATCCTTGAAAGCCAACAGCCCTGTGCGTTCAACTTTTTTGCGTGCAACCTCTTTCTGCTTCTGGGTAGCCTTGGTTGGATCCTGCTTGGCCTGTTTCTGTTCGGCAGGTTGAGGTTTCTTGCGCTCGACCGGCTTGGCTGGTTCTTTCTTGATCAGCTTGACCAGGCGTTCTGGTATTTCTATTTCTTCGGCTTCTTCCGGTTGCGGTATGGTATACAACGGAATCAGCAGACCGAATAACAGGGAATAGAGTAATACTGCCGCGAGAATTTTACGATATCGTTTTTCATCTTCTGCACTTTTCGTCCAGGGCATAATCACCGGACGAAACGGCAGATTTGGCATCTCTCGTTCAACAATGAATTCGAATTTCTTGGATTCCTCCTCTTCCCTGAGAATTTCGATGTCCTGGTGTAATAAGCCAACCTCATTTTCCAGTCGTTCAATCTCTTCCCTGACAACCTCCCGCTGCTGTTGAACCTCATTCAGCTGTTTTTCGAATATACTGATTCGGTGTTGGAGGTAGGAAAGATGCTGGCTGGAATCTTCAGGTTTGTATTGCTCGCCCCAGAAAATATCCAGCCCATCCAGTGAATCCAGCTCAATCAGACGTTCGTGTATTTCAGAGAGCAAACCATACTTGGCCTTGTCCCCGGACATGCTGTCCAGTGATTGATCCAGTTCACGCAGCTTAGACTGCAGCTCTTTGATTTTCTCAAGAGCCGCATCGATTTGCTGATTTAGCCGGTTTTCCTGTTCAGAGACTACGCTATTCACGAAAAACCACTAACTGTTTGATGCTTTCTGGATTACGGCAAGGGATATCGTTGAATAGCCTGCGCTGGTACAACTAGACATCACCTTTTTTAATAACTTAAAGGGAACCGTCTTATGAGCAAGAATTGTGACTTCATCTCCTTTTGAATCTTCACCTGTTTTTATTCCGATCTTTTTCCCTTTATTTCGCTGCAAACTAGCTTTTAGCGGACTGATGACTGATGATTTATCATTTAGCGCATCCTGGAGTGTAACAACGGGTTCACCCTGGACGAGAATGGCCTCAGTTGAAACAAGCACAACAACTGACTCCCTGGGTTTTGACTCAACGATTGAATCGGGCAAAGTTATTTCTTTCGGTGTATCGAGCACTTCACTTGTCGATGAATTAACAAGCAGGAAAAAAACCAATATCGTGAACACATCCATCAGGGAGACCAGATTAAGACCCGGCATACTTCTTTTACGGCGTCGGGCCATGCGGTTTATGCGTCGCGAAGGCTTCATGGCGCATCTCCGATGGATATATCAGGGAACAGGACAATTTTTTCAGACTCAGTCTCTCTGTCTTGATTCTCCTCAACTATCTCGCCCTTGGGTTTTTTCTCTCGCACGCGTACTGCATCCATAACTTGTACGAGATAGTCATATTCAATATCCGGCTCCATCAGGATCACTGCATCAGTCTTGTCGGGATAAGAGCCCTTGACTTTAAGAAGATAATCGGAAAGTTTTTTCAGATCATATTTATTGTCTTCCTTGTTTCTGAAACGAGCGATGGTTCTTCGACCATCCCCGACTTCGAGTGCGTTTTTACGCACGATAACTTCGATCGTGACTTTGGGCTTGTTGGCCTGATCTGCTCCGGCTGATGCCGGCATACTCAGCTCATGGATAGTGATACGAGAGAATACTGCGGTGATCAGCAGAAACGGGACCAGCACCACCATCAAATTCAGAAAGGTAGTGACATCCAGCTCCGGAGGGCCGCCTTCACGTCGCCTGTAGTGATGTTTTCTTGGCATTGTTCAGCGTTATCCGGTTTGACGTTTGGCGAATTCAGAAATTATATTCAATGTCTTGACTGAAGCCATTTCCAGACTGTCAACAATTTCACCGGTTTTCGAAGTCAATACCGTGTAAAAAATCAGTAATGGAATACCAGCCATCAATCCGAATGCGGTGGTATTCATTGCTACTGAGATACTTGCAGATAACAGATCAGCTTTTTCAGCCGGGTTGGCATTCGCTACTGCAGTGAATGCCGCTATCAGCCCCATGATGGTCCCCAACAGACCCAGAAGAGTGGAAATATTGGCAAACAGGGCAACATATGGCGTGCGCTTCTCCAGCTGTGGGACAATCTCCATCATGCTTTCCTCCATGGCGATTTCAATATCGTCACGTCGGCGTACCGAACCCTGGCGTATCAAACCCATATTCAACATCTCGGCAATGATTGACTTGTCCTCTGCTATCATTTCCCTGGCCTGATCGAAATTACCTTCCGCTAATACAGGATGAACTTCATCCCAGACTTTGCGGTTGTTATTCCGCACACGGGTCAGTACCAGATATCGTTCAATCGCAATTGCCAGACCGAACGCGAAGACGATCAGTATCGGGTACATAAATGCACCGCCGGTCTGGAAGAAGGCTATGATATTACTGAAGAACTCCATCGCTATTTCCTCTTCACAAGAATTTATATGCAACCTTTAAATCAAGGCTTGTCCAATACAGCATTATAAAAATCCAGTTGACGCTGAAAAACTTCTTTGTCGACCGGTCGCAGACTCTCATCCATCAATCCTGATGTCAGGCTTGTTTCAATACCTATTTCAGAACTTTTCCAGGGCACGATATACAGCGCCTTCGGGGCTTCCTTGTTGCCGACAATCGAGATACCTGAGAGGGTCTTTGCCTGTTCACTATCTTCTGCAAATGCAGGATTAACAGCAAATACCGACAACATGAGCAAAAAGTAAAAATATTTCATCTCATCATCTCCTCACCGGCCTTTACGATTTTTCACTTCCGCGATCCATATTTTTAATTGCTGGTCCTCGGGAAGTGCTTCTGCAAGCTTTTCGAAATTGTTAAGCGCGCAATCCAGGTCGTCGAGATAAATATCACAAAGGATTGCCAGATTTTTCCGCACAGGGAGAAAGTCCGGATATTTTTTCAAAGTTCTTTCATAAACATTTCTCGCCTGAGAGAACCGCCCTGTTCGGCGGTACAAAAGACCAAGTTCATTATTTGCAATTGGATGTCCAGGATCGAGCTCAACGGCTTTTTTGAGATTGTTTTCTGCCTTGCCCATCTCACCTACTCTCATATATGCTATCCCGAGATTGACGTATGGTGCTGTTACCCGGTTCTCTCTTTTGACAATTGATTCCAGTAATTCTATGGCTTGCTCGTACTTCTCCTTTTTAAGAAGTGACAATGCAGTATTGAAGTCGCGGGCCACACCAGGGTCTATTGCGATATCATCCCTTGCACCCACCAGGATGGAACCGCTATCTCCGGCGTGTTTTGCGGTTGTTGCGCAAGCGCCAAGCATGATGGAGAGCAGAGCAATGATCAGCAGGCGACACAGATACGCGTATTTGCCTCTAATCCCGGGTTCTGGCTTGAGATAATAATATTGATCCATATCGTCTTGCCTAATCAGCCATGGCTTGCATAAGTGTCTGCTTTCTTTCGCCTGACACTTGGCCTTGCTTATCTGACACCGAGTTCGCCAGATTACTGGTGGACACACTGTCAAGGCCCTCAGTAATTTGATAAGGACGGATCTGCGTCACATAACCAAGACTGGCCTCCGGCTTCCCAAACCTGGCTGGCAATAGACTGGCCAGTTTGTCCAGACTCTGGTCTATCCAGCGATTAAAAATACCTCTTGAGAGCAATTCGAGGTTCTTCTTATGTATGGTGATGGTCTTTTCTTCAAATGGATAGGCCTGCTCTTCGATTGCAAGTTCATATTGTTCCTTTTCCAGCGGGCTGAGGTTATCAGGCCTTTCCGAGTTTATTAGCGCCTTGTTGAAGTGGTAATAGATCTCGGCGATGTGGAAAGTTGCTGCCGCTGTTGTTTCACCAACACCATAATCGACAAGCCTGGTATAGGCTTCAATAGCCTTTTTCATACGTTGTTTCTTTATATTCAGATTCTTTTTGAATGGCTTGACCAGCTTTACACTCAAATAGCTGTCCATGACCGGCCTGGTCAATTCCAGCGCGGCACCGGATGCAAGGTACTTGGTTCTATCGGTTCGCTCCCTGCCAGCATTAGCATCGGCTCGCACTATTTTTTTCAGTTCTTTGACATATTTCACATTCTGCTTGCGCTGCTTGTATATTTCGGCGATTTTCTGTCGTGTTTCGAGCGCATATTCCAGCGGTCGGGGGAATAACTTCACATAGCGCTCATAAATAGCCAGCGACCTGTCTGTATTTTTTGCCAGCTCATAAAGCTCTGCAGCCTGAAATAGCGCTTCACGTCGTAACTCAGGGTCTTTCTCGTTTTTCTCTATACGTTCGAACTCAGTTGCCGCCTTCAGATATTTACCATCTTCCTTGTACACCACAGCCAGTTTCTTTGTGACTTCCGGACCCAGTTTGTGCTTTGGATAATTGCGTCGGAAATCCTCAAGGACTTTGGCTGCCTTCGGCCACTGTTCTATGCGAATCAATATTGCAGCGGCGTCATACTCAGCGGTAGGACGTATTTTTGCGTTCGGTACCAGTTTTGCGATACGTAAAAAGTGGTTTGCCGCCTCTTCGTATTTACCAAGTTTGCTGTCCGCTTCACCCTGCTTGTAAATAGATGCCGCTAGATTTTCAGTGATTTCATTGCGGCTTTTGGCGTCAGGTATTTTGTATTTAAGCACCTTCAGATAAGCGGTTTCTGCCTCCTGGAAACGCATCAAGTCAAAGGAGCCATGTGCCACGACCAACTGGGCTGAATAGCGCAATTTCTCGTCTGCTGAAGGAAACACCTTGAGTAATTTCTCGGCGGTTTTAATCGCCAGCTGATAGTCTTTCATTTCATACAAGTCTTCCGTAGCAGCTGTCATGATGACAGCCGCTTTTTTATGCTCCGGATAGGTATCGGAAAACCTTAATGAACTACGAATAGTTTCCCGCATGACTGCCTGTTTCTGTGAAGGAGAAACAACTTTGAGATATTCACGATACGCATAAACAGCGGCATAGCCTGCTGCAGATGATTTTTTATGTTTGGGATAATCGTAGGCAGTACGTTCGTATTCGACTGCCGCATTGCGATAGTCCTTATTTTGTCTATATAGATCGGCCAACAAATAATTAATTTCCGGCGCCTTGTTGTCACTCGGAAATGACTTGAGGTATTCCTGGTACCAGTTTGCCGCCTCCGCGAAGTTTAGGGATTTGCTACTTGCGAAGCGACGGTCCTGGTAGAGCGCATGATAGTGATTGGCCAGATCAACCAGATTGGTCTTCAGGGCATCAACAACCTTCTGATATTTGTTGATATCGAAATAGGTCCAGTATGCTGCTTTCAGGCCGTATTTCTGTGCGAATGTTTTCTTGGCTTCCACAACCAGCTTGGGAAAACCACCTTTTTTGTAAATCTCTATGACCCGGGTCTGAAAATGCGGGGCATTCTTGTGAAAAGGATTCAGCTCAACAAACTTCTCATAAGCTGATGCCGCATCACTGTAGCGACGCTTATCCAGATAATACTCGCCAAGGTTGCTATATACGTTGACTTCATAGGAGCGAGGACCTGCTTTTTTGAAATAATCAACTACCGCAGGCGCTCCACCCAGGTACGAGAAACTGATGCTGATTACCCTGAAGGTATCGTCAATATGCTTCTTTTCAGTCTTGTTTTCAGTCTGATCGAAGTCATAACCATTGGCTACTTTATAATCAAGAAGCCTGATGTAATTATTCAGTGCCCGTTCATACAATTCCTGTTTGAAGAATGCCCAACCCTGCTTGTATACTGCCAGTTCATAGAAAGCTGAACCGACACCAACGTTCAATACAGATTGATAGGCCTCTTCGGCAGACAGATATTTCTTGCGGGTAAAATAGTATTCTGCACGTCGGAATTGAACCTCATCGATATGTCGTGAATCTGGATATTTACTGACAATCTGGTTCATGACCTGCATGGCTTTCTCGACCTGTCCTGTCTCCTCGTAGGCACGCGACAACTGGTAAAGGACCTGATCGTTCCGCTCATACAGCGGATATTTCTTCAGCAACTTCTTGTATAGCGCGATGGCTTCAAGAGCCCCGACCGTTTGCAAATCATTACCCGGTTCTCCCTTGGGTAACTGAACTTTCTGTGGCTTGCTTTTTTTCTCCAGATTTTTTGTCTGTGTAGCCCGTTGTTCGAACGCGGCAATAGACTCCCTGTTTTTGATTTGTGACGGATCCACAACCTGTTTCTGTGATTTATCACCCTCGTTGAGAGCGACACTGGCAGGTGGTGATAACGACTTGGCCGGTTTTTCCTCTGTTTTCTCTACTACTTCCGGTTGATCGACCACTCCATACTCTTTCTCGACCTTCAGATCGGCGAGGCGACGGATTGCTTCAGGGGTCAGTGCGGATTCAGGGGTTTCCTGCAAAAATCGCTGGTAACTTTGCATAGCCTTGTCCAGACTGCCATCAACCCGGGTTTCCTTGATTTCTATGTTTACATCACGCAGGCTGGCCAACGTCTTGCCGTCGTTATAACCTGCACAGGAAGCCGACAGCAGCGGAATGGATACAATGTAGGCGAGTCTCAGTTTCATTGTTCCCCGGCTTCCCCTGCATTAGCATCGTCACCGGAACGGGCCGGTTGCGATTGTTCTGGCGTAGTTTTATTCGAAGTACTGCCCGGCTGTCCCTGAGCAGCCTTGGTCGCCTTGTCATAGCTCTCTGCCATCGCAAATCGGGCTTTAACCTGATACTCCTCAAGTCGTTTTCGTCTCCTGTCCAGCTCGTTTATTGCCAGCAATTCCAGGATGCGTCCCTGCCTGGCTTTGACCATATCAAGCCGCTCGATCGCTTGTTGAATTCGAGACCTGGTCAGGCGCAACGGCATTTCGTAGCCTTCATAACTTTGCCGGGCCCCATGAAAGGTACGAACAAATGAATTGTATTGGCTGTCCAATTGCTCGATATAACCGTCCAGTTCACGGAGGTTCTTGTAGGCCTTTGTCAGACGCTTGTCATAGTTGGTGTAGATCGGCCACAGAACTACACCTTTCAGCCTTTGCACCCGCTCCCAGCTTTGATCCGAGGAATTGCCACCGTGCCTTTTCAACTGCTTTTCAATTGCCTTGATTTTATGCAGATATATTCTTTCGTTGATAGTTGCCAGAAAATCCGGGTTGCGCGCGATCAACATCCGGTCAACACGTTCATTTAACCGTTCCCGCTGCTCAGTGCGAAGTTTCAGACGGGAATCGAG